>DASRQW010000151.1 GCA_035696245.1 Longimicrobiaceae bacterium
CGTGCTCGACAGCGGTGCGTTCGGCCGCGCAGCGGTGCCGTCAGGGGCCTCGACCGGCGCGCACGAGGCCAACGAACTGCGCGACGGCGATACCAAGCGCTATGGCGGCAAGGGCGTGCGGAAGGCGGTCGAATCCGTCAACGGCGAGATCTTCGACGCGCTCTCCGGCATGGAGGCCGAGGAGCAGGTCGCGCTCGACACCGCGCTGATCGAGCTCGACGGCACGCCCAACAAGAGCCGCCTGGGCGCCAACGCCATCCTGGCCGTCTCGCTCGCCGCCGCCCGCGCCGCGGCCGAGGACTGCGGCCTGCCGCTGTACCGCTACCTGGGCGGCCCGCTGGCCAACGTGCTGCCGGTGCCCATGATGAACATCCTGAACGGCGGCGCGCACGCGGCCAACAACGTGGACTTCCAGGAGTTCATGGTGATGCCGGTGGGCGCCGAGACGTTCAGCGAGGGCCTGCGGATGGGCGTGGAGATCTTCCACTCGCTCAAGCAGGTGCTCTCGGCTGCCCGCAAGAGCACGTCGGTGGGCGACGAGGGCGGCTTCGCGCCGGACCTGGCGACGAACGAGGAGGCGCTGGAGGTGATCCTGGAGGCCATCGACCGCGCGGGCTACAAGGCGGGCGACGAGGTGGTGCTGGCGCTGGACGTCGCCAGCTCGGAGATGTACCGCGACGGCGCCTACGTCTTCCACAAGTCGTCCGGAGACCGGCGCACGGCCGCGGAGATGGTGGAGTTCTACCGCGACTGGACGAAGCGCTACCCCATCCGCTCCATCGAAGACGCGCTGGACGAGAACGACTGGGCGGGCTGGAAGCTGCTCACCGATGAGATCGGCGCCGAGACGCAGCTGGTGGGCGACGACCTGTTCGTGACCAACACCGAGCGCCTTGGCCGCGGCATCAAGGAGGGCATCGCCAACGCTATCCTGCTCAAGGTGAACCAGATCGGCACGCTCACCGAGACGCTGGAAGCCATCGAGATGGCGCGCAGGGCGGGCTTCAACGCCGTGATGTCGCACCGCTCTGGCGAGACGGAGGACACCTTCATCGCGGACCTGGCGGTGGCGACGGGGGTGGGGCAGATCAAGACGGGAAGCGCCAGCCGCACCGACCGCGTGGCCAAGTACAACCAGCTCCTCCGCATAGAGGAAGAGCTGGGCGCCGCTGCGCGCTACCCGGGCCGCGCGCTGTGGGGCTGACCCCTCGCGCCGGCCGCCGTCTCGCCGCCGGGGCCCTCCTGGCGGTCGCGGCGTACTATGCCGTGTGGGGCGGAGAGTACAGCGCGTTCGACCTCCTGCGCCTGCGCCGCCAGGGCGAGGAGACGAAGGTGCATCTGGCGCAGACCCGCGCCGAGGTGGACTCGCTTCGCCTGCTCGCGCGCAAGCTGGAGCGCGACGACGCCACCATCGAGCGCATCGCCCGGGAGCGCTTCGGGATGATCGCGCAGGGCGAGCTGCTGTACCGCTTCGTGGAGGTCGGCCCGGCCGCCGCGAAGCCCGCGGAAGCGGCGTCGGGGCCTTGACGACCCGGGTGGTCTGCCCTACATTGTACGAACTGTCGCGGGGTGGAGCAGCCTGGTAGCTCGTCGGGCTCATAACCCGAAGGTCGCGGGTTCGAATCCCGCCCCCGCTATGAAGATGAAGGCCGGCTCCCGGGCCGGCCTTCTCTCGTCCCGGAGCGTGGCAGGGTAGCTCAGCTGGTTAGAGCGTACGACTCATAATCGTAAGGTCGGGGGTTCGAGTCCCCCCCCTGCTACTTGGTAAAGTGATGGCCCCGCAGCGTAACCGCTGCGGGGCCATCGTCTTTTCCAGGTGGTCTGGAAAGTACGGTGCGAGGCGAAAGCGGGCGAAAGGCTGCAACTGTCCCGCGTGTGATTCGGCTCAGCGGCCGTGGCACCGGCTTTCGATCTCGTCTGAACACAGAGAAACCTCCTTTCCGATGCTTTTCGGAGAGGAGGTTTCTCGCTTCACCTTCCGAGCCATTCCCCAATTCGAGATGAGGTTCGGCCGTCCCAGGAGCGGGCGGCGAGGGGAACCGCAGGTTGCCAGTTGCGATTGCCTCGCATACGCCGCCCGGTGAGCGGTCGGAGGCTCGGGGGAGGACCACCGGTGGCTGCGGGGGGATGGTCGATCGCACGCCAAATCGAGTCCGTGTTGTGAGTTGAAGAAAACTTTCGGATTAGCCATCTTCCGAAGTCTCTTTCAGAGCTTAGTGGCGGGGTCGCACCGCGGATGCTTAGTCGATGGTGTTACGCGTGTGCGGTATACGCAGCTCCGCGGTAAATCAGGGAATTTAAACGAATAATAGAATGTTTGTAGAGGGCCTAGCGGAAAATTACGATCTACTCTATAGTTGGTCTACAGCCATCTTTCGTCTGATTAGGTTATTGTCTCCTGTGTCGAAGTGTACCCGAGCAGTACGGTTCCCACGGGTTGGATTCGCCTGTTCACCCGGTTGCCGCTGAGAGCGAGCCCTTTCCACACGGGCTCCTCCGACACTGTAGAAACCCCCCACTTCCCGGCGGAGGAACGGTCATCATGCAAGCCGTCCAGATCGCTGTCGCGTCGCTCCTGCTCGCCGCCGCTCCCCTCGCGGCGCAGGATCCCCATTCGCACATGGCCGGGCACGGCATGCCCGCCCCCGCGAATCCGCCGACCGCCCCCACCCCCTCCACGCCTGCCGAGCACGCGCACGCGGGCCACACCGCCCCGTCCGCATCTCCCGCATCCCCATCTCCGGACTCCGCCCATGCCGGACACTCCGCCCACGGGGCGCCGGGCGCCGCGGCGGTGGCCATGCTGCGCGCGCAGGTCACGGCGTACAGGCTGGGGGCAGCGGCCGGGGTGCCGCACGCGGGCGACGAGGTGGAGCTGCGGGTGCGGCTCACGGACAGGGCCACGGGCCGCCCGGCGCGCGGCCTGGAGCCGCAGGCGTGGGTGGACGTGCGCCACACCGCGGGTGCCACGCCCGAGGGCGAGTGCCAGCGCCGAGTAGGGGCGCTGAGCGAGAGCGGGATGATGATCAAGCACGGGCAGATCAGCCTGGCGACGCCCGTGGAGGACCTGAACTCGCACTTCCTGGCGGTTCTGGCGCGCACGCCGGTGGTGGCGGTGATCGACCCGCTGAAGGGCTTCGGGCGCACGAAGCTGTTCACCACCGTGCCGCTGCCCGCGCCCGGCGCCGAATGGACCTCGACGCCCGACGACCGGCTGATGTTCGTCACCATCCCCGATTCCGGGCTGGTAGCGGTGATCGACACGCACGAGTGGCGCATGCACGCGCGGCTGCGGCTGGGCGCGCGGCCCGGCAAGGTGGCGATGGAGCCCTCCGGCCGGCGCCTGTGGGTGGCCGACGAGGCCGACGGCAGCGTCACCATCGTCGACGTGGGGATGCTGACGCCGGTCGCGCGCTTCGCCGCGGGCGCCGGGCCGCACGCCTTCGCCTTCTCGGACGACGGCGCGACGGGTTTCGTGACGGCCCGCGCGGCGGGGACGCTGGCGGTGGTGGACGCCGCGACCGGGCGCGTGCGGTCGACGGTGCGCACGGGGCGCGAGCCGGTGGACGTGGCCTGGTCGCCCGCGCTGCACCGCGCCTTCGTGGTCAACGAGGGCGACGGGATCGTGGCGGTGGTGGACCCCGCGGCCGGCGCGGTGACGGAGCGCGTGACGTTCGCGCCGGGCATCCGCACGCTGGGCTTCGCGCCGGCGTCGGGCGGCCACGGTGGGATGATGATGATGGGGGACGACGACGCGCCCCCCGCCGGCGGCCGGCTGGCGTTCGTGCTCAACCCGCGCGAGGGCACGCTGGAGCTGTACGACGCGGTGGCGCGGCGGCGCCTGCGCACCCTGAGCGGCTCGCCCCAGGCCGACCAGCTGACCTTCACCTCGTCGTTCGCGTACGTGCGCGCGGCGGGCACGCCGGAGGTGGCCATGATCCCGCTGGCGGCGCCCACCACCGGCGCCATGGAGGCGCACGAGCACTTCCCGGCGGGCGACCTGCCGCCGGGCGCCGTGGCCGGAGGCGACTCGCTGGGCTCGGTGCTCATCTCCCAGCCGGGGATGCACGACGCCATCTACGTGGCGAACCCGGCCGAGAAGATGGTCTACAGCTACCACTACATGGAGGGGATGCCCGTCCCCCACGGCGGCGTGACCACGTACGAGTTCGTGCCGCGCGCCATCCGCACGGTGTCGCGGCGGCTGCGCGAGACGGAGCCGGGCGTGTACTCGACCACGGTGCGCATGGAGGACGCCGGCAGCTACGACCTGCTTCTGCGCAGCGCCTCGCCGCACGTGGTGGGCTGCTACGCCTTCGCGGTGGCGCCCGACCCGGCGGTGCTGGCCGCGGCCGGGCTGAGCGTGGAGCCGGCGGAGGCGGGCCGCACGCTGGGCGTGGGCCGCGCGACGCTGCGCTACCGCGTGGCGGACGGCGCCAGCGGCCGGCCGGTGGACGGGCTGGGCGACGTGCAGATGACACTGGCGAGCACCGACGGATGGCAGCAGCACTCGCCCGCCCGCGGCCTGGGCGGCGGCGTGTACGAGGCCGAGTTCACGGTGCCCGAGGCCGGCCTGTACGCCGCGGTGGTGGAGATCGCCTCGCGCGGGGTCTCGCCGCACAGCCGGGCGCCCGTTTTCTTCACGGCGGGCCCGTGACCACCGCCGCTGCGGTGCCGGTGGGCGCCGACGAGCTTCCCGCGCAGGACTTCCTGGAGGAGAGCCGGCTGCTGCCGCGCGTGCGCGACGGCGGGCGGCTGCGGGTGGCCTTCTCGGGCCGGCCCGACCCCCAGGCGGTGTCGCAGCTCGAGGTGCTGTTCGGCCTGCCGGTGGAGCTGGAGCCGATGGCCGAGGGCGAGCTGCTGGACGGCATCCGGCGCGCCTGCGGCCAGCCGACGGCGGCCTCGCTCTCGGCCGGGCTGGAGGGCGGCGCGCCGGCCGACGGGGACGGGGAGGGTGCGCACGACCTGGCCGAGATCGCCAACCAGGCGCCGGTGGTGCGGCTGGTGAACCTGCTGCTGGCCGAGGCGGTGGAGGCGGGCGCCAGCGACGTGCACCTGGAGGCCGAGGCCCGCACCGTCCGCGTGCGCTACCGGGTGGACGGCGTGCTCCAGGAGGCGCCCTCGCCGCCCACGCACCTGCGGGCGGCGGTGATCAGCCGCCTCAAGATCATGGCCGAGCTGGACATCGCCGAGCGCCGGCTGCCGCAGGACGGGCGGGTGCGGCTGCGCACCGCCGACCGCGAGCTGGACGTGCGCGTGAGCACGCTGCCCACGCTGCACGGCGAGTCGGTGGTGCTGCGCCTGCTGAACGTGGAGGGCCAGCGGATCGGGCTGGACGGGCTGGGGATGGCGCCCGACACGCTGGCCGGCCTGCTCCGTTTCGCCGAGCGCCCGCACGGCGTGGTGCTGTGCACGGGGCCCACGGGAAGCGGGAAGACGACCACGCTCTACGCGCTGCTCGACCGCGTGCGCACGGGGCGCGAGAAGGTCGTGTCGGTGGAGGACCCGGTGGAGTTCGACCTTCCCGGCGTGGCGCAGGTGCCGGTGCGGGCGCAGCTCGGCCTCACCTTCGCGCGGGCGCTGCGGTCCATCCTCCGCCAGGACCCCGACGTGCTGCTGGTGGGCGAGATGCGCGACCCGGAGACGGCCGAGATCTGCACGCAGGCGGCGCTCACGGGCCACCTCGTCCTCTCCACCCTGCACACCAACGACGCGCCGGGCGCCCTCACGCGGCTGGTGGACCTGGGCGTGGCGGACTACCTGGTCGCCAGCACCGTGCAGGCCGTGCTGGCCCAGCGGCTGGTGCGCCGCGTGTGCCCCGCCTGCGCGGAGCCGTGCGCGCCCGCAGCCGCGGTGGCGCGCGAGATGGCCGAGGCCGGCTTCCCCGCCGCGCGGGTGCCCGCCGCCCGCGGCTGCCCGGAGTGCCGCGGCACCGGCTACCGGGGCCGCACCGGCATACACGAGCTGCTGAGCGTGAACGACGCCCTGCGCGCCGAGCTGCTGCGCTCCCCCGGCGCCGACGGCCTGCGCCGCGTCGCCATCCAGAGCGGGATGCGGCCTCTGCGAGCCGACGGCTGGCGCCAGGTCAGCGCCGGCGCCACCACTCCCGAAGAAGTGCTGAGGGTCGCATGACGCACCTCCATCTCCCGGCCGCGCATCCCTCCATCTCCCGTCACCAGCCTGCTCCGCCCGCGTCTCCCGTCGGCGGACGAGCGGCGCTCGGCACGACCGCGTCCGTCCTTCGACCGAAGCGGCATCGTGTGCGAGATGCGAGGGCAATTGGGAGATGGGCAGCCGCGCATCTCCCCGAACCGCGTCTCGGCCGGTCGGCGGCGGCGGGGTTCACGCTGATCGAGGTGCTGGTGGTGATCGTGGTGATCGCGGTGCTGGCGACGCTGGTGGCGCCCAACGTGTTCCGCCACGTGGGGAGCGCCAAGCAGGCGGCGGCCAAGGCGCAGCTGGAGATGCTGGGCTCGGCGATGGACGCGTACCGGCTGGACCTCGACGCGTATCCGACCACGGAGCAAGGGCTTGCGGCGCTGCGGACGCGGCCGGCGGGCGGGAACGCGGCGGCGGTCTGGAACGGGCCGTACCTGCGCCGCGAGGTGCCGGCGGACCCGTGGGGGCGGCCGTACATCTACCGCAGCCCCGGCACGTCGAACCCCGAGGGCTACGACCTGATGACGCTGGGCCGCGACGGCCGCGAGGGCGGCAGCGGCGAGGATGCCGACGTCCTGGGGTGGAAGTAGCCGTGCCCTCCTTCGCCTGGCGCGCGGCCAATGCCGCCGGACGCACCCTGCGCGGGGTGGAGGACGCCGAGAGCCCCGCGCTGGTGGAGCGGCGCCTGGGCGAGCGCGGCCTGTACGCGCTGGAGGTCTCCGCCGTGGAGGGGCGGACGGAGGCCGGGGGCGTGCGCGCCGGGTTCCGCGGGCGGCGGGCGGACGTGACCGAGGCCGTGCGCTACCTGGCGACGCTGCTCGACGCCGGCTTCCCGCTCGACCGGGCGATGCTCGCGGTGTCGCGCGTGGTGGCGCGGGCCGACGTGGCCGCGGCGATGCTGGGCGCGCGCGACCGGGTGCGCGGCGGCGCGCGGCTGGACGAGGCGCTGGCGGCACATCCCGACGTCTTCCCGCGCTTCGCCGTGGGCATGGTGCGGGCGGGGGAGCGCGGCGGCAAGCTGGGCGCCGCCCTGGCCCGCCTGGCCGCGCAGATGGAGCGCGAGTCGGCGCTGCGCTCCCGGATGGCTTCGGCGATGATCTATCCCGCGGTGGTGGCGTCGTCGGGCGCGGGGGCGATGGCAGTGCTCTTCGCGTGGGTGCTGCCCCGCTTCGTGGCGCTGCTGAGCGACACCGGGTCGGAGATCCCGCGCTCCACGCAGCTCATGCTGGCCACGGGCGCCTTCGTGGCGCAGTGGTGGTGGGCGCTGCTGCTGGCCCCGGTCGTGGCTGCGGCCCTGCTGGCGGCCGTCCGCTCGTCCGACGCGGGGCGGACGCAGCTCCACCGCGTGCTGCTGGCGGTGCCGGTGGTGGGCGGGCTGCGGCGGCAGGCTGCGGCGGCGCGGCTGGCGCGGTCGCTGGGCTCCCTGCTCGACAGCGGGCTGCCGATCATGGCGGCGCTGGAGGTGGCCGCCGCGGCGCAGAGCGACGGCGCGGTGGCCGGCGAGATCCTGCGGGCGCGCGAGGACGTGCGCGCCGGCGACCGGCTGGCGGCGGCGCTGCGCCGGAGCAGCGTCTTCCCCTTCCTGCTGGTGCAGATGCTGGAGGTGGGCGAGGAAGGCGGCCGCCTTCCCGAAATGCTGGACCGCGCGGCCGACGCGATGGAAGCCGAGCTGGAGCGCGGCCTCGACCGCCTGGTGCGCCTGGTGGAGCCGGTGATGATCGTGGTCTTCGGCGGGATCGTGGGCGCCGTCGCGCTCTCCCTCCTGCAAGCCATCTACGGCATCCGCCCCGAAGGTCTCTGACCCGCGGCGCGGGCGAGGACTCGCCGGCTGAGGTTTGATGATCGAACGGGAGATGCGGGGGGGCCGACGCCTCGTCGCATCTCCCGAACCCCGCCAGGCCGGCCGAGCTGAGATCCTGTGCGGATCGATCTGACACGGCGGATGCGGGAGGCCGGCGAGATGGCGGAGGTTCGATGGCGCGGCGTTCGGCGACACGGACTCCCTGGTCCGACGGACAGTGCGTAGACGATAGGCGTTCGGACGGAGATGGACGGAGGGTGCGGAAGTCGGGCGGGACGAGGACCGGGGTGCGATGCAGGGGCAGGGACGGGAACCGCGGGACCGAACGAGGCAAACGATGAAGGGATCCACCTCTCGCAGGAGCCTGTTCCCGGCGCGGCTGGGGCTGGCGCTGGGGCCGGACCGGCTGGTGGCGGTGCGCATGGCCGGACGCCTCGCGCCCCACCCGGCCGAGGTGCTGGAGTGCGCCCTGGAGCCGCCCACGGCCGAGGGCTGGCCGTCGCTGGCGGAGGCGCTGCGCGACCTCTCGGCCGAGCTGGGCGTGCAGGGCGCGCGGGTGGACGTGGCGCTGCTGCGCAGGCTGGCCCATGCGCGGGTCCTGCCCCTGCCTCCGCTGGGACGCGCGGAGCTGGCGGCGCTGGTGCTGCGCGGAGCCCGGCGGCACTTCGCCGTGCGCGACGAGACGCTGGTGGCGGACGCCGTGCGCCTGCCGCTGCCGCGCGACGGCTCGCTGGCGCCCGCGCTGGCCGCGTGCGCCCCGGCGGAGCTGGCGGGGCACGTCGCGACGGCGTGCACGGCGGCGGGGCTTCGCGTGTCGCGGCTGGTCCCCGGAGCGGCGGCGCTCTCCGCCGGGGCGCAGGCGCTGGCGCCCGATCTTCGGCGCGGGCGCGCGCTGGTCGTCGCCTGTTCGGCCGGCGGCGCCGAGATCCTGCTGCTGGACGGCGGTGCCGTCGCCCGCATCCAGCCCCTCGCCCCCGCCGATTCCCTGTCGGTGGAGCCGCAGCCGCTGGGCGCGCGCGTGCTGGCGGCGCTGCACGCGGGCGAGGAGATGGCGTCCGCGGCGAGGATCGCCGTCTGCGGCACCGGCGCGGCGGCGGACGACGTGCGCGGCGCGCTGCTGACGGATGCGGAGCTGGGGGAACGAGTGGTCGTCGCGGCTGGGATGGACGGGCTTCCGGCGGATGCGGTGGCGGCGATGGGCGCGGTGCGGGCGGGACGCGAGGCGCCCGTCCTGCTCCACGGCGCGCTCACGGAGGCGCGGGTGCGCGCGGCGCGGCGGCGTACGCTGGTGCAGACGGCGGGCTCCGCGGCGCTGCTGGTGGCCGCGGCGTGGCTGCACCTGGACGGGGTGCGCCGCGAGGTGGACGCCGTGCGTGCCCGCCGCGAGCAGATCCGCCGCCCCGTGGCCGAGGCGATCGAGGCGCACGCGACGGTGGAGCAGCTACGCGCGGAGCTCGCGACGCTCTCGGCTCTGGAGTCCGCCGCCCCGGTCTGGAGCGGCGAGATCGCCGCGGTGGCGCGCTCGCTCCCGGACTCGGCGCACCTGCGCACCTTCGTGGCCGACTCGGGCGGGGTGCGGCTGGGGGGCGTCGCGCGCTCCGCCTCGGGCGTGGTGCCGGCGCTGGCGGCCACGCGGCGGTACGACCGCGTCTCGCTCGCCTCGCCCGTGCGCTGGGAGCAGGGCGACGCGGGCGAGCGCTTCGACGTGGCCGCCTTTCTCGCCGCCGCCGCGGTGAAGCCGTGAGCGCGCCCCGCTTCTCCGCCCGCGACCGCCGCGCCGCGGCGATGGGCGCCGCGCTGCTGGTGCCGGCGCTGGCGTGGACGTTCGCCGTCTCCCCGTACCTGGACGCGCTGAACGCCGAGCGCGACCGCCTGGACCGCGAGCGCGCGCTGCTGCGGCGCGAGCTGGTGCTGCTGGCCCAGGCCAAGGCGCTCCCCGCGGCCTTCGACCAGGGCGCCCGCCGGCTCCTCGCCGCCGCGCCGCGCCTGGCGGGGGGGGACGACGACGACGCGGCGGCCGCGGTGGTGGCCGGGTACGTCCGCCGCATGGCGGGCATCGCCGGGGCGGGGCTGGCGCGCGTGGAGCCGGCGGCAGCTCGCTCGGCGGGCGGCGGCATCACGGCGCTGCCCGTGGCCGTCACCGGTGAGAGCGACCTGGAGGGGCTGATGACCTTCCTCCAGATGCTGGAGGCCGGCCCCAAGCTGGTGCGGGTGGACGGGCTGAAGCTGGAGGCGCAGGACGGGCCGGTGGCGGTGGGCGCATCGTACTCCCCCACGCCGTTCTGGGTCGCCCCCGGCGGTGGTCCGGAGGTCATCCGCTTCTCGTTCACCGCCACGGGCTACGGCCTGGCCCCGGACAGCGCGTCCGTCCCTCCGGGGGCGAAGCCGAAGCCGTCGTCCCGCTCCTCATCTCCCGACAACGACGTTCCCGTGTTCGCCACGCCCGCCCCCTCCGCGGGCGGCGGCGCACCCACCGGCACCGAAGCCACATCCACGAAGGCAGGCCAATGAGCGCTGCGGGAAGATGGACACTGCTGTCGCGGGTGTCGGCCGGGGTGCTGGCCGCGTCGGCGCTGCTGGCCGCCGCCGCCGCGGCGGAGTGGCGCCAGGTGACGCCGCTGCCGCCCCCGCCGGGGCCGCTGGGCGTCCGCGCCATGCCGGTGGTGCCGCAGCCGCGGCGCAACGGGGGAGATGCCGTGGTGCTCGCCACCGTGGCGCGCGACCCCTTCCGCGCCGACCGCCGGCGTCCGCCCGGCCGCTACCGCATGCCCGGCGAACCCGCCCCGGCGCCGCCGGCCGAGGTGGCCGCGCCGGCCGCCGCGCCCACTCCGTCGTACGACTACCACCTTCTTGGCACCGTGGTGCTGGGCGACGGGGGCGGGCTGGCCGCGCTCTCCGGCCCCGGCGGGGAAGGGAAGGTCGTGCACGTCGGCCAGCAGGTCGACCGCTTCCGCCTGGTGCGGGTGACGCCGGGCAGCGCCACGCTCGCCGGCAGCGACACCACGCTGGTGTTGAAGACGGGAGGCACCGAATGAGGCGCGCCGTTCTCCTCGTCCTCGCCGCCGTCCTCGCCGGAGCGCCCGCCGCGGGGCAGGGTGCCGCGCCCGCCACCTCGCAGACGGGGCTGCAGCGCACGGCGGGGGGCGTGCAGGTCGACTTCCAGAACACCGACATGCGCCTGGTGGTGGCCGCGCTGGCCGAGGCCGCGGGGCTGAACGTCATCTACGGCGAGCTGCCGCAGAAGGCGGTGAACCTGCGCACCACCAACCCGGTGCCCCCGTCGCAGCTCCGCGTGTACCTCACCAGCCTGCTGCGCGCCAACGACCTTGAGCTCCAGGACGAGGGAGCCGGGCTGCTGCGCATCGTCCCCATCCCCGGCCGCGGCAGGCAGGCGGCGGAGGGCGGCGGCGCGGCGCCGCGGGCGGTGATCCAGGACGGCGCCGTGCGCGTCTTCGTGTACCGCATGCGCCACGCGCCGGCCGAGGACATGGCCCGCAGCATCGGGGCGGTGTTCGGGCTGGGCGACCCCACGGCCGGCGGCGACCGCGCCGTCAGCCTGACCGAGCAGCTCCGCGAGCAGACGGGCGGCCCGCCGGCGCGCACCCCGCAGCCCGGGCTGGCGGCGGCGCTGCTGGGGCCGGTGCAGATCTTTCCCGACACGCGCACCAACTCGCTGCTCATCCGCGCCAACCCGGTGGACTACGAGACGGTGCGGCAGGCGGTCGAGGAGCTGGACACGCGGCCCCTGCAGGTGCTGATCGAGGTGCTGATCGCCGAGGTGCGGCGCAACAGCCAGTTCGGCCTGGGGGTGGACGTGCGCGTGCCCAACCAGCGGGAGCCGCGCTCGGGCGCCATCGTGGGCGGCGAGCTGCTGGGCGGCTCCAGCGGCGACGTAGCGCTGCGCATCCTCCAGCTCGGGCGGGTGGAGGCGAACGTGGCCCTGCACGCGCTGGCGTCGTCGGGCGAGGTGACGGTGCTCTCGCGCCCCGTGGTGCTCGCGCAGAACAACGAGTCGGCGCGGCTGCTGGTGGGCGACCAGCGGCCCTTCATCCAGATCTCGCGCTCGCTTCCCACCGACAACGCGGTGCGCGACCAGGTCATCCAGTACCGCGACGTGGGCACGCAGCTCACCATCCGCCCCACCATCAACCCGGACGGCTACGTCACGCTCACGGTGCTGCAGGAGGTGAACAACGCCACCAACGAGACGCAGTTCGGCGCGCCCATCATCAGCACGCGCGAGGCCGAGACCAAGCTGCTCGTGAAGGACGGGCACACGGTGGTGATCGGCGGCCTCATCGACCGGCAGCGCAACACCAGCAACTCGGGGATCCCGCTGCTGAAGGACATCCCCATCCTGGGCAACCTGTTCCGGTCCAGCTCGCGCGAGAGCACGTCCACCGAGCTCTTCCTCTTCCTCATTCCCCACGTGCTGTACACCGACGAGGAGGTGGACTCGGCCGCGGCGCTGGTGCGCGAGCGCGCCCCGCGGCTGAACCGCGCGCTTCCGGACTCGATCCCGCTCTTCTGGCACGAGCGGCAGGATACGATGGGCGTCCCCGCGCCGGCCCGCCGTACTTCGCCCGCGCCGTCCGCCCCCGCCGCGCCCGGCACTCCGGCGCCGCGGGAGCCGCGGGGGCTCGTCCCGGTCCCCGCCGCGGGCGAGCGGAGGCGGGGATGACGGCGCGCGGCGGGTTCACGCTGCTGGAGATGATGGTGGTGCTGGTGATGATGGGCATCGCCGCCGCCGTCGCCGCGCCCGCGCTGCGCCCGCCGGCCGCCCGCACCGTGCCCGCCGCCGTCGACTCGCTGGTGCGGGTCCTGGCCCGCGCGCGCGCCTCGGCCGCGCGGCGGGGCGGGCGGGTGCGCGTAGAGGTGCGCGACGGAGCCTTCGCCGTCCTCTCGGACGACGACGAGGAGGCGGCCGACACGCTGGCTTCCGGCACGCTTCCCCTGCCGGCGGACGGGCGGGTGTCCGCCGGGACGGGCGGAGCCGCATCGGTCATGTTCGACGCCGTGGGCCGGGCGCGGGCGGACCGCATCTTCGTGGCGGGCCCGGACGCCCGCGTCGCCGTCGTCCTCGACCCGTGGAGCGGCAGTGCGCGCGCGATTCGCTGACCGGCGCGGCTTCACGCTGGTGGAGGCCGTCGTCGCGCTGCTGATCGTGGCCGTCGCGCTGGTGCCGCTGCTGGGCTCGGTGCGGCAGGCGCTGCAAGGGGCGGCGCGCGTGGCCCCGGCGCGGGACGCCGTGGCGCTGGCGGAGTGGAAGATGGAGGAGCTGTCGCTGCTCCCCGCGGACTCGCTGGGCGGCTACCTCCGCCCGCGCGAAGGCGCCTTCCCCGAGCCATTCGCCGCCTGGCGCTGGCGCGCGGTGATGCGCATCGAGCCCAGCTCCCCCGCGCTCCTCCGCGCCTCCGTGATCGTCGATTCGCGCGCCGCCAGCTTCTCGCTCGAGACCGTCTTCCACCGCCCCGAGATGCTGCCGCAGTTCGGCGGACCCACGCCATGATCGCCCTCCCCTCATCTCCCGAAACCGGAATCTCCCCATCCGTACGAGGCGAGCTCGCCGCGTCCGAAGACCGCGGAACCGCAGGCGGGAGATGCGCAGCCACGGACGCTGTTCGTGACGGCGCCGGGGGATGCGGACCAGCGGACGGTGGATGCGTTCGCGCCGAGTCTGCGGACGGTGGATTCGGACGTTTCGATCGACCGCGCGCCGGACGTCGCCGGGTGGACGGGAGATGCGGGGCATCTCGCGCTTCCGTCGCGACCGCCGGCTTCACGCTGGTGGAGGTGCTGGTGGCGATCGTGGTCGCGGCGGTGGTGTCCGCGGCGGCGTACGGGCTGGTGGGGTCGATCGCGCAGGCGCGGCGGGCGTCCATGCGTGCCGAGGCCCGCGCGCTCCCCGCAGCGGGCGCGCGGCAGGCGCTGGAGGACTGGCTGCGCGCCGCGGCGGTCTTCGACGGAAGCGGCTTCACCGGCGCCGACCGCTTCGCCGACGGCGTCCCGCGCGACGAGGTGGCTTTCGCGGTGGAGGACGGCGGCGCGCTGCGTCCCGGCCCGCGCCGCATCCGCCTGTGGGTCTCGCGGTCGTACTCGGGCCCGGCCGGCCTGCTCGCCGAGGTGGCGCAGATGGGGCCGCGCGCCGAGCCGCCGGAGACGCTGGTGGTGACGCCGGACGCGGGCGGGTTGCAGGTGGCGTATCGGACCACCGTCAACGACCACGTGCGGTGGGTGGATACGTGGGCGTCGGACTCGCTGCTGCCCGAGGCGGTTGACCTCCGCATCCTCCCCGCGGCCGAGGACGCCACCCGCGGCGCGGCGGACGGACTGGCGCCGCTGCTGCGGCTGCCGCTGCGCGTGCGGCTGCGGACGGAGACCCTGGACCCGGAGCGGACCCGTGCGCCACGACCGTAGGGGCTTCGCCCTCCTCGCCGCCCTGTGGGCGCTGGTGCTGGCCGCCGCGCTCGCGGCCGACCTGCACGCGCGGGCGCGCGGCGGCCTGGCCGGCGCCTCGGCCGCGCGGTCGGCGGCGCGGGCGCGGTGGGCGGCGCGCGGCGGCCTCGCCCACGCGGAGGAGGCGCTGCGGGCGCACCTCGCCGCGTCGGCGGCGGCGGGCGCGGCACTCGGCACCGACACTTTGCTCGTCCCGGTGGAGGAGCTGGACCTGGACGGCGTGCTCGTGCGGGTGACGGTGGTGGACGCGCGGGCGCGGGTGCAGCTCAACCTCGCCACCGCCGAGGAGCTGCGCACGCTGGCGGCCGAGGCGGGTGCGCCGGGAGATCCGGCCGCCTTCGCCTCCGCGGTCGCGCGCTGGCGGGCGGAGCGCGCGCCGCGCTGGACCTCCGCGCCCGAAGACAGCCTGGCCGAGCCGCTGCGCGCGCCGCCGGGGGCCTTCCACTCCGTCGCCGAGCTGCGGGCCGTGCCCGGCGTGACCGGGGAGCAGTACCGCGCCGTCGCCCCGTACCTCACCGTGGCCAGCGACGGGCGAATCGACCTGAACACCGCGCCCGTGCCCGTGCTCGCCACGCTGCCGGGCTTTGACCGCGAGGCGGCGCTGGCCGTGGCGGCGCGGCGGACCAGGGCGCCCTACGTGACGGCGTACGAGATCGCCGGCGGCCTGCCCGCCAACGCGCGCCTGCACGTGCAGGACGCCATGGCCGGCCTGCTGCTCCGCGTCGCCTTCGCGCCGCGCGAGGCCGAGGTGCGGGTACGGGCGTCGCAGCCCGGCCGCCCCGGCTTCGCCGAGATCCGCGCCGTGGCCGTGCTGGCGGGCGGCCGACTGGCGCCGGTGACGCAGGTCGCCGAGCGTTGAACCCCATCTCCCGCGATCCATGAGCCACGCCCACGACCGGCTGCGGGACCCGTCGCCCCGGCCCGCGCCCCCGCGCCGCGCCGTATCGCTGCACGCCGGCGAGCGCGAGCTGGCGGAGAGCGCGTTCCTGGGCGCCAGCCCCCGCGTGCTGGCGGCGGTGGACGTGGCGCGGCAGGTGGCCGACAGCACCGCCACCGTGCTGGTGCAGGGCGAGAGCGGCACCGGCAAGGAGCTGCTGGCCCGCATCGTCCACGAGAGCAGCGGCCGGGCGCACGGACCGTTCGTGGCGGTGAACTGCGCCGCCATCCCCGAGAGCCTGCTGGAGAGCGAGCTGTTCGGGCACGAGCGCGGCGCCTTCACCGGCGCGGCGGCGCGGCGGGTGGGGCGCTTCGAGCGGGCCAGCGGCGGCACGCTGTTCCTGGACGAGGTGGGCGACATGAGCCCCACCATGCAGGCCAAGATCCTGCGCGTGCTGCAGGAGCACGAGATCGAGCGGGTGGGCGGCGAGACCCCGGTGCGGGTGGACGTGCGGGTGGTGGCCGCCACCAACCGCGACCTGGAGGCCGAGGTCGCCGCCGGCCGCTTCCGCGAGGACCTCTTCTACCGGCTGGCGGTGGTGGTCGTGGTGCTCCCCCCGTTGCGCGAGCGCGGGTCCGACGCGGAGCTGCTGGCGCGCGAGTTCGCCAAGGCGTTCGCGCGCGAGCACGGCCGCCCGGTGCGCGACCTCTCGCCCGAGGCGGCGGCGCTGCTGCGCGCCCACTCGTGGCCCGGCAACGTGCGCCAGCTCCGCAACGTGGTGGAGCGCGCCGTCCTGCTGGCCGACGGGGAGACGCTGCGCGAGGACCACCTTCCCCCGGCGCTGCGGGCCGCGGCGGCCGACAGCGGGCGCTTCCTTCCCCTGCGCGAGCTGGAGCGGCAGCACATCCGCAGGGCGCTGGAGGTGACGGGCGGCAACCTGCGCGACACCGCACACATATTGGGCATCCACCGCAACACGCTCCGCCAGAAGCTCCGCGACATCGCCGAAGCGCCCTGAACGGAAACGCTCTTCACATCCCCGCGGCACTTACGCGCACGCTGACCGCCCCATCCGCTTCGGCAGATGGGGTTTTTCGTATCAGTTAGGACGTCGACCCCGAGAATATGGCGCCATGGTGTCGTTCAATGGACAGTGGATGCGTATTACCCTTCGTCCGGACGGCTGTCCAGGCCGTCTCGAATACAGAAGATGTGCTCGACCGAAGCGTGAATGCACAGCTTCTGTGCACGCCGGCGCCGCGCCGGGAACGTCTGGATTCGGGATGTGCTTGCAGAACATTAAGTTGTCGTTAAAGGGTAAGGCAGGAACAGGCGTTGCCTTGGGTGAGTGAGGACGCCCCGCGCTCGCGGGACGGCTCCGGGGATCTCACCTCCTCACCCCAAGGTCACCATGCCCCAACCTCCCCTCCCCGTCCCGCGCGCGCGCGGCGGCAGGCGCCTGGCAATGGCGCTGCTGCTGGGCGCGTTCGGGGCAGCACCCCTGCACGCGCAGTGCACCACGACCAGGGTGGCCCAGGTGGCCGCGCTGGAGCAGTTCGTGTGGTACAACCGCCTGGGCGCCAACGCTCCGGACGCGCTGATGTTCGCCCTGGAGCAGGACGTCCAGTCCAGCACGGGCGGCGCGGCCGTGGCGGGCAACGCGCAGCTCCGTCCGGGCAAGCGTCCGCGCCCGCTGGTGCTGCGCGTGAACGCGGGCCAGTGCCTCCAGATCACCCTTCGCAACCTGCTGTCGCCGGTGAGCGGCTCGCACCCCGACACGACGCGCGCGGTGTCGATCCACGTCAACGGCATGCAACTCAAGCGCACCATCGCCGACGACGGCTCGGCGGTGCAGGCCAACGCCAGCAGCCTGGTGGAGCCGGGCTCCTCGCGCACCTACATCCTGTTCGCCGAGAAGGAGGGCACGTTCCTCCTCTACTCCACGGCGCAGATGACGGGCGGCGAGGGCGACGGCGGGCAGATCGACCGCGGCCTGTTCGGGGCGGTCAACGTGGAGCCCGCCGGCGCCGAGTACTACCGCAGCCAGGTCACGAACGAGGACATGCGCCTGGCCAGCCTGGACGGCGCGGGCGTGCCGCAGTTCGCGAGCGGCTACCCCAAGATCAGCTACACGGCGGTGTACCCGGCGGGCAACCCGCTGGCCGGCCGGCCGATCCTGTCGATGCTCAAGGGCGACACGATCGTGCACTCCGACATCTCGGCGATCATCACCGGCCCCAACCGGGGCAACTTCGCCGACTCGGTGTACGCGAACGCGCACGTGCCCGTGTATCCCGACCGGGTGCGGCCCTTCCGCGAGCACACCGTCATCTTCCACGACGAGGTGGGGCTGGTGCAGGCGTTCGACTCCATCTACCGGAGCGACCGCTTCCGCTACACCCTGCAGGGCGGGCGCGACGCCTTCGCCATCAACTACGGCACCGGCGGCATCGGGTCGGAGATCCTGGCGAACCGCTTCGGGCTGGGGCCCATGGCTCGCTGCAACGACTGCAAGTTCGAGGAGTTCTTCCTCAGCTCGTGGGCGGTGGGCGACCCGGCCATGGTGGTGAACGTGCCCTCGGCGGCCAGCTTCAGCCCGTCGAACCCGCCGGTGAACCCCGCCCCGGCCACCAAGGCGCTCTATCCCGACGACCCGTCGAACGTGTTCCACAGCTACATCGACGACCACGTCAAGATCCGCAACCTGCACGCGGGCCCCAAGGAGCACCACATCTTCCACCTGCACGCCCACCAGTGGCTGAACACGCCCAACGACAGCCTGTCGAACTACAAGGACAGCCAGGCGATCGGACCGGGCAACGGGTTCACCTACGAGATCACCTACGGCGGCAGCGGAAACCGCAACGACACGCCGGGCGACGCCATCTTCCACTGCCACTTCTATCCCCACTTCGCGCAGGGGATGTGGGGCCTCTGGCGCAACCACGACGTGTTCGAGGGCGGCACGGTGCTGAACCCGACCAACGGCAAGCCCGTGGCCGGCGCCCGCGCCCTGCCGGACGCCGAGATCGTGGCGGGCACGCCCATCCCCGCGGTGGTGCCCATGCCCACCTACGCCCTGGCGCCGCTGCCCACCGACAGCATGCCGGGCTACCCCTTCTACATCCCCGGCGTGGCGGGCCACCGGCCCCCGCAGCCGCCCATGGACCTGGCGTTCGACGGCGGCCTGCCGCGGCACGTGGTCACCGGCGGCGTGGCGGTCTTCCCGGCGCTCAACACCCGTGACTTCAGCAAGCGCGACTCGCTGCTCACGGTGACCTTCCTGCCCGACTCGGGCACGGTGAAGGAGCGCGCGGCCATGCGCTTCCACTCGCAGCTCGGGTACACCACGCCCATCGCCAACGCGTGGACCACGACGGGCCTGTTCGAGACGAACGGCCTGCCGCCGGCGCCGGGCGCGCCCTACGCCGACCCCTGCGGCCTGCGCGGGGTGCGGATGGGCGACTCGCTCGACTACAAGGCGGCCGGCTTCCAGCTCACGGCGTACTACAACAAGGCGCGCTGGAGCTACAGCCAGCACCGCATGTTCGGCCTGTGGGCCGACGTGCCCGCCTTCATCGCCGGCACCAAGGCGCCCGAGCCGCTCTTCTTCCGGGCGCACAACAACAGCTGCCTCACCTACCACCTGGTGAACCTGATCCCGGCCGAGTACAACGTCGACGACTTCCAGGTGCAGACGCCCACCGACATCATCGGGCAGCACATCCACCTGGTGAAGTTCGACGTGACCTCGTCGGACGGCGCCGCCAACGGCTGGAACTACGAGGACGGCGCGCTCGCCCCCGACGCGGTGCGGGCCTCCATCACCGCCATCCGGCGCGCGAACGGGTGCGTGGGCCTCAACTCGGGCGACCCGCGCGACGGAACCGAGACGTGCCCCAAGGCCAGGTTCCACCCCAACTTCACCACCAACGCGGCGTGGAAGGGGGCGCAGGAGAACCTGCAGAGGTGGTGGGTCGACCCCGTCCCGCGCGGAGGCGTGGCGACGTCGGCGCTGCCCACGATCTTCACGCACGACCACTTCGGCCCCTCGTCGCACCAGCAGACCGGCCTGTACGCGGGCCTGCTCCCCGAGGACTCGGGGACGGTGTGGCGGGACCCGGAGACGGGCGCCAACCTGGGCGGCCGCACCGACGGCGGGCCCACGAGCTGGCGCGCCGACATCCTGTACGCGAACAAGCCGCAGATGAGCTACCGCGAGTTCGGCATCCAGATCGCCGACTACACCTTCGCGTACGGCAAGGAGGGCCTGGCGGCGGTCGGCACGGCGGCCTCGCCCATCAACCCGCCCGGCCGTGACGACGTGGGGCTCCCGTACCTGCTGCGTCCGCCGCGGGCGGCCAACAAGTGCCCCAACGACAGCCTGCCGCCGTGCCCCGAGATCGTCTCGTCGGCCGACCCGGGCACCATGGTGATCAACTACCGCAACGAGCCGCTGGCGCTGCGGGTGCGCGACCCCGCCGGCAACTCGCAGCCGGCCGACAGCACCGGCGACCTGTCGCTGGCGTACTCCAGCAAGGTGGTGCACCGCGACGTGCGGCTGGACTCGCTGGGCCCGTACGCGGCGCGTCCGGGCGTGCTGAACCGCGACCCGTTCACCCCCATGATGCGGACCTACGAGGACGACCGCATCCTCATCCGCCTGCTGGTGGGGGCGCACGAGGAAGGTCACAACTGGGGCATCAGCGGCACGCGCTGGCTCTTCGAGCGGCTGGCGCCCAACTCGGGCTTCCGGTCCAGCCAGATGGCGGGCATCAGCGAGTGGGAGGAGTTCTCGCTGAACCCCCTGATGGCGAACCGCCGCGACACCATCGCCGACTTCATGTACCGGGGCGGCAGTTCGGTGGACGACCAGTGGAACGGCCAGTGGGGCGTGATCCGCGCCTACCGGAAGCCGCAGGCCAACCTGTTCCGGCTCGACACCGGGCGGCCGGTGTCCAGCAGCCGCGACGCCGCGGTGAAGGACTCGGCGGCGGGGCGCTTCGCGATGGTGGAGGGGGCGTCGTCGTTCGCCGCCGCCAAGACCTTCCCCGACCCCAACGACACCACCACCTGGGGCGGCGACATCGCCACGCTCGAGGCCAGCAACCCCACCGTGACGCCGGCGCAGAGGTCGGCGCTCGACGCAGGCACGGCCACTCCGTCGGACAGCGTCCAGGCGGGCTACGGCACGGCCAGCGGCGACGGGCTCGACATGGACCTGTTCGAGTACGACCCCGACGCGGGGCAGGAGACGGTGGCGACCTCCGATGCGGCGGCGACCAGCAAGTCGGCCAGCTTCCATCTGCAGCAGGACGCCACGGCGACCTCGTCGATGCGCGCCGAGGCGGCTGCCGCTCCCGACGGCGGGGCGACCTCCACCACGACGGTGTACAAGAGCAGCCCCGGCGCGCTGGACGTGGGCTTCTATGGCGTCTGCCCGCGGCTGTCTCACCCGCGCGTCTTCGAGATCAGCGCGATCCCGGCGGCGCTGCTCCCCCGCAACCGGCTCACCTACAACACGCGCACCACGAACGGCGGGCCGCTGTACGACCCCACTGCCGTGGTGTACGTCTTCGACGCCGACCTGGTGAAGGGCGGCCTGAAGCGGAACCCGGAGCCGCTGGTGCTGCGTGCCAACGCGGGCGACTGCATCATGGTGCGGCTGCGGAACCGCCTCCCATCGGTCCTCCCGGACTCGGCGGGATACAACACGCTGCCCATGATCGTGGACAAGTTCAACGCTAACCAGGTGAACCCGTCGGCGCGCGTGGGGCTGCACGCGCAGCTCGTGAGCCTGGACGTGCAGCGCTCCGACGGCTCGGCGGTGGGCGTGAACGACAACACGACGGTGCTCCCGGGCCGCTGGCGCTGGTACCAGTGGTATGCCGGCACGGTCTACCCGCTGGCGAACGGCCACGTGCGCGCCACGCCGGCCGAGTTCGGGGCCATCAACCTGACCTCGTCGGACCGCGTCAAGCACTCCAACAAGGGCGCCATCGCGGGCCTGATCGTGGAGCCGCCGAAGACGCACTGGACGGTGAACCCCAACAACCGCGACGAGGCCGTGATCCTGCGCAACAGCGACAACGGCGTGGCCTTCCGCGAGGGCGTGACCTTCTTCCAGAACGACGTGAACCTGCGCTTCGGCAGCGCGGTGACGCTGCCGGCCGTGAACTGCGCGAGCGTGCTGGACGTGGACAACGCCGGCCAGTGCGCGGGCTCCACGGGCATCGTGTCGCACACGTTCGCGGCGGGCTCGGCGGTGCCGAACCTGGCGGGCGAGGACGACGCGGAAGACTCGGGGCAGAAGGGGCTGAACTACCGCACGGAGCCGCTGTGGTTCCGGAAGGGCTTCGCTCCCGACGCGGACCTGGGCTACACCGCCAACCTGAACTTCCGCACCGTGCTGCAGGGCGATTCGGCGCAAACGCCCATCTTCACGGCCACGGCGGGCGACTCGCTGCGGCTGCGGGTGCTGGAGCCGGGCGGCCACTCGCGCAACAGCGTGTTCGTGCTGCACGGGCACGTGTGGGAGCAGGAGCCGTACGCAGACAGCTCGCGCACCATCGCGCACAACCCCTACAGCGAGTGGAAGGGCGCGCGCGACGGGCACGGCCCGGGCGATCACTTCGAGGTGATCCCGCGGAACCGTGCGGGCGGGAAGTACCACGTGGCGGGCGACTATCTCTTCCGCGACATGGCTTCCTTCACCTTCGACGGCGGCATCTGGGGAATTCTTCGGGTGCTGCCGAGCACGACGAAGGCCGGGACGACGCCCGCGAGCGAGCCTGCCCCGGCCACGATCGACCAGCCGAGCAGCGCGTGCACGATCGACCCCAACACGGGGGAGACGGTCTGCAACTGAGCCCGCATGCCTGAACGCATTCACCCTTCTCCCCGGCCCGCGGCAACCTCCGCGGGCCGGGCGCATTGCCTTCGAACCGCTGATTATCGTAAGGCCGGGGATTCGAGTCCCCTCTCTAGGTAAAGCGATGGCCCCGCAGCGATTCGTCGCTGCGGGGCGTTTCGCGTTTTGGAATCTCCTGTAGCCGGGCCACGGACGGTGCCAGAAGGAACCCTCGGCGGAACGGAGGATGCAGCAAAACCCGAACGGAACGCGCTCCGGTCACGCTCCGTCCTTCGGCGTGCGGAGGGTGGATCTGCCGACGTGGATCGCGCGCCATCCGAACCGAGCTCCGGCGATGTGAGGGCGCCCGGCGGCGGTTGGCCATCCGCCGCTGCGCCACGGATACGAGCTGGGAAAACTTCCACGCGTGGCCGACTGCTTATCGAGCCTGGCCGTGGCGGCTCCGCGGCATACCACCTCGATCGATCGTGCATTTTGGGCCGAACGATCAAGCCCCCTTACGGTATGCTCGGTGAAAGATGCGCAGTTCATCGATCGAAACGCTATCATCCGTTTGGCAAAAGCGGCGACCCAGGCGGGCGGCACCTGTCTCGGTGCGCGATCTCCCGCGTGTCAGCCCGCATGCGGCGACGGTAGCGTGAAGCCCGGCAGTGGCGGTTCCGTAGCTCGGCCCGGCGCAATCGCTGCGCGCCGCACGCATCTCCCTCCTCCTCCCTTCCCATCTATGGAAGCCATCGCTACTACCTCGCCCGAGCGCGGCGCCGGCGGCTTGGAGCGCCTGCGAAGCTGGACGTACGCTTTCGTGGAGGCGGACGTGGAAGGCGGGCGCGCCTACGACCTGACCATCATCTGGCTCATCTGCCTCAACGCGCTGGCGATGATCCTGGAGACGGTGAAGCCGGCGAGCGCCGCGTACGGAGGCTTCTTCCGCTCCTTCGAGATCTTCACCGTGGCGGTCTTCACGGCCGACTACCTTCTGCGGCTCTGGGCGTGCACGCTGCGGACGGGCTTCGAGGGGGCGCTGCGCGGGCGGCTTCGCTTCGCGCTCACGCCCATGGCACTGGTGGACCTCGTGTCGGTGCTCCCGTTCTTTCTCCCCCTGCTGGGCGTGGACGTGCGGCTCGTTCGCGCCATGCGCACGCTGCGGCTGCTGCGGCTGGTGAAGCTCACCCGCTACTCGCACGCTCTGCAGATGGTGGGGCGGGTGCTCCGCAGCAAGGGCGAGGAGCTGCTGACCACCTTCCTGCTGGGCGGCGTGCTGCTGCTCATCTCCTCGTCGCTCATGTACTTCGCGGAGGGCGAAGCCCAGCCGGACAAGTTCTCCAGCATCCCCGCTACCATGTGGTGGGGGATCGTGACGCTGACGACGGTGGGGTACGGCGACGTCTTTCCCGTGACGACGATGGGGAAGCTGCTGAGCGCCGTCATCTCGGTGCTGGGGATCGGGATCGTCGCGCTTCCCACCGGCATCCTGGGCGCCGCCTTCGTCGAGGAGATGCAGGCGCGCAAGGAGCGCGAGCGGACCGGGCACGACGTCCCGGCCGTCCTCTGCACCCGCTGCGGAACGGAGGTCGAGAGCCAGGCCGCCACGCACCCCCACGAAGCGGGGTGACGAGCAGCCGAGGGCCCGAATTCGAACTCCAACTGCGAGACAAGCGAAAGGCCCCGGGCGACGAACCGCCCGGGGCCTTGTGATTTCGAAGAGTCCGGCGGGAACTCGAACGGGGCTCGCTCGGCCGCCGAAGCGGCTGTTACGCTCTACGCGGAGGTGCCTTCACCCGCCTGGTGAGCGTGGCTCCGATTGCCATCATGACGCCCCCCAGAGGAAAGAACGCCGCGCCCAGGACGTTGTTCGTGCGCAGCACGATTCCGCCGGCCGCGAAGAACGCGATTGCCGCGAGGAAGAAGAGGGCGGGTGGGGCAGTTCGGTTGCGCATGGCTCGTCCTGAACGGTTGGAGTCGAAACGGGGACGGCCGACCATACGTTTCCGCCGCGGATCGGTTTCGCGGTGACTTACCTGGCGTGGCCGCCGTACGCTGCACATCCGAGATCAAGCAGACGGACCAGCTCCGTATCACCGCGCGGATGGGCTCCGTGGTGCGAATCGCGGTGCGCATGTGACGATGTCTGGCTCCCCGCGTTCCCGCTCGAGCCCGGGCGACATCGCACGGACTGCGGGGGCCTGTCGAAGAA
The DNA here is from genome assembly GCA_035696245.1 of Longimicrobiaceae bacterium. Lineage (NCBI taxonomy): Bacteria > Pseudomonadati > Gemmatimonadota > Longimicrobiia > Longimicrobiales > Longimicrobiaceae > Longimicrobiaceae bacterium. The sequence continues at coordinate 24,359 of DASRQW010000151.1, forward strand.
GCACCGGGAGGCGCTGCCCCCGTGGCGCGAGTAGATCCCCATCCTCGGCCGGTAACCTGCTCCGTTATCCCCGCAGCTCGCGCGGCAGGACGCCCGCGGTGCGCCGGAGGAGGCGGCGCAATGTCGTGGGCTCCGCGTACCCCACGCGTCGTGCGATCTCCTCGACCGTGCAGCTCGTCGTCTCCAGCAGCTCCACCGCGCGCTCCACGCGGAGGCGCTGAAGGAAACGCACGGGCGAGAGGCCCGTGGCCCGCTCCACTCGCCGCGCGAAGGTGCGCGTCGAGAGCCCGGCGGCAGCGGCCAGCTCGGGCGCGCTGATCCCGGTCTCCAGACGCTCGCGCGCCCAGCGTTCCGCGCGCACCACGTCGGGATCGTTCCCGGAAAGGTAGCCGAGTGCCATGTACCGCGACTGGCTTCGCCGTCCGTCCAGCAGGAGATAGCGCGCGCATCGCTCGGCGAGGTCGGGGCCTCCGTAGCGCCTGACGAGCGCGAGCATCAGGTCGAGCTGCGCCATCGCGGCGCCCGCGGTGGTGACCGGTCCGTCGGCCACCACCATGGCGTCGGGATCGAGAAGCACCGCGGGATACATCCGCTCGAACACCGGCGCGAGCCACCACGTCGTGGTGGC
>DASRQW010000152.1 GCA_035696245.1 Longimicrobiaceae bacterium
CCGACCCAGGGCCTCAGCTTCACGCTGGCCGGGCGCAACCTGCACACGTGGACCAACTACTCGGGCTTCGACCCCGAGGTCAACTACGGCGGCCAGTCCAACTTCAACACGGCCGACGACTTCACGCTGCCCCCGACCCGCGCGATCACCGCCCGGATCGACGTGAACTTCTGATCTCCAACATCCCCAAGGGGTGAAGAACAACATGCAGAACAACCATAACCGCAACGGGAGGAGCCTCGGGCTCCTCCCCCGGCGGGCCGCGGGGCTCCTCGCCCTGGCGCTCCCGCTGGCCGCCTGCAACCTCGACAAGACGCTCGAGGTGAAGGACCCGTTCACGGTCACGCCCGCGGTGGCGCGTGACACGCTGAACCTGATCAACGCCTACGCCGGCGCGAAGGCTCGCCTGGCCACCGCCATCGGCGGCGTCCAGAACAGCAACGGCGGCCTGATCGTCACCAGCGGCCTGCTCGCCGACGAGATCGTGTCGAGCGACAACTTCAGCGACCGCCGCGAGATCGACCAGCGCTTCATCCAGCGCGTGAACGGGTCGAACAACTTCTCGTTCACGTACCTGCAGCGTACCCGCTCGGAGGCGAACAACGCCGCCGACCTGTACGCGGGCACCAGCCGCGCCGGCTCGGCCGAGCATGCGGAGCTGGTCAACATCGCCGGCTACGCCGAGCTGATGTTGGCCGAGAACTACTGCTCGGGCGTGCCGTTCAGCACCATCCCGGTGACCGGCCCGATCCAGTTCGGCTCGCCGCTCACCACCACGCAGGTGCTGGACTCGGCCATCGCCAAGTTCGACGCCTCGCTGGCGCTGACGGGCAACTCGGCGCAGAAGACCCTGTCGCACCTCGGCAAGGCCCGCGCGCTGCTCGACAAGGGCCAGTTCGCGGCCGCCGCCGCCGAGGCGGCGCTGGTTCCCACGGCGTACACGTACGTGGTGGACTACAACGCGACCACGCAGGGCACGTACAACGCGGTCGAGCAGATGGTGAACGAGGAGGAGCGCTTCAGCGCCGCCGACCTCGAGGGCACCGTGCACAAGGGCCTGCCCTTCCGCACCGCGGGCGATCCGCGCACGCCGCAGTCGGCGAGCGCTTCGCCGTCGGCGGCGGGTGGCGCGCACTTCAAGCAGCTCAAGTACCCGAGCCGCGGCTCGGCGGTGATCCTGGCGTCCGGCATCGAGGCTCGTTACATCGAGGCCGAGGCGATCCTCCAGGCGAACCCGAACGACCCGAACTTCCTGGTGAAGCTGAACCAGGCCCGGGCGCAGGCGAACTCGACCCTCCCGCCGCTCACCGCTGCGGACCTGGGTGCGACCACCGCGAGCAAGGTGGACCTGCTGTTCCGCGAGCGCGGCTTCTCGCTGTGGCTCACGGCGCACCGCCTGAGCGACCTCCGCCGCCTGATCCGCCAGTACGGCCGGACCCAGGACCAGGTGTTCCCCACGGGCAACACCTTCAACGGCGAGGCCTACGGCACCGACGTGAACCTGCCGATCCCCTTCGAGGAGAGCGGCAATCCGAACGCCGGCGCCGGCTGCCTCGACCGCAACGCGTAATCCGCGCGGCGTGAGAAGCAAGCTGGACCGCAGGTGAACGGAAGATCGGCAGGAGCGGGGCAGTCGCCCGCTCCTGCCGATCTCTTTTTGGCCCGTTTCCGCTGGCTTGGTGTCGCCGGCTCCTCCTCAACTACCAGGGGAGCGCAGCGGGTCAGTGCGGGAGAGGGCTTCTCCTCGCTACCCGGCGTGAGTTCTTCACCTTCGAGCGACGGCGGAGCGGATCGTGCGTCGAAGGCCCATGGCTGGATCGGCGGAGTCCAGTCCACATTGGCATTCGGGCCACATCGACCGATGCGTTTCTGCCGCCTGTCATCCATCGTCATCATCGTCCGACATGCCTGATACGGTTTCCGTGCTGGTGGGGCTGGGGGCCAATGTGGGGTGGCCGGTGGAGCAGCTGGCGCGGGCGGTGCGCGAGCTCGGCGCCGTCGGGGAGGTGCGCGCGGTCTCGTCCATCTACCGTACCGAGCCGGTGGGGTACGCGGATCAGCCGGACTTCTACAACCTCGTCTGCGAGCTGCGCACGGAGCTTTCCGCCGAGGCGCTGCTGGACGCGGCGCAGGGGATCGAGCGGGAGATGGGGCGCGTGCGGACGTTCCGGAACGCGCCGCGGCCCATCGACATCGACCTGCTGGCGTACGGGGACGCGGTGGCGGAGACGCCGCGGCTGGTGCTGCCGCACCCGGGGATCGCGAGCCGCGGCTTCGTGCTGCACCCGCTGGCCGAGGTGGCGCCGGAGTGGCGGCACCCCGTGCTGGGGCGCACGGCTCGGGAGTTGCTATCCGCGGCGGAACACCTGGAGCGGGCCGAGCGCTGGGGGCCGCTTCTCGGCGGCTGACGGGCTCGCTTGCCGCTCCCCGGCGGCCCGGCTATATCTTCGCCGGCGCCCCGCGCCGCCCGCACGCCAACTCTCCCGCGCCCCGGCCGGATGCCCCGACCCGAAGACTTCACCCTGGGGGTGGAGGAAGAGTACCAGCTGGTGGACGCCGCCACGGGCGAGCTGCGCAGCCGCGCCCGCTACGTGATCGCGGCGGACTGGGCCGACGAGATCAAGCCGGAGATGCAGGAGCACACGGTGGAGGTGGAGACGGGCGTGTGCCGCGGCTCCAACTGCGTGCGCGACGACCTGGCCCGCCTGCGCTTCACCGCGGCGGTGGCGGCGGAGTCCGAGGGGCTGCGCGTGGTGGCCGCGGGCACGCACCCGTTCAGCGCGGCGAGCGGCCACTCCTTCACCGACGCGCCGGTGTACCGCCGCATCCGCGACGAGTACCGCCAGCTGGCGGAGTCGCAGAGCATCTTCGGGATGCACGTGCACGTGGGGGTGCCGGCGGGGGTGGACCGCGTGCGGGTGATGAACGTGGCGCGGCTGTACCTTCCGTTCGTGCTGGCGCTCACGGCCAGCTCGCCCTTCTTCACGGGCGAGGACACGGGCTATGCGTCGTTCCGCTCGCTGCTGTGGCGGCGCTGGCCGCGCACGGGCGCGCCGCCCCGGTTCGAGGACGAGGCGGAGATGGCGGAGATGGTCCGCTGGCTGATGGCGACGGAGCGGATCGACGCGCCGGGCCGCATCTACTGGGAGATGCGCCCGCACCACGTGTACCCAACCATCGAGTGGCGCGCGGCCGACGTGACGCCGCGCCTGGACGACGCCATCGCCGCCGCGGCGCTGGCCCGCGCCGTGGTCGCGGGCGTGGTGGAGGGGCTGCTCGCGGAGCCGCCGCTGCCCGCGAACCTGCTGTCCACCCTGCTGGCCGAGAACTCCTGGCGGGTGAGCCGCGATGCGACCGCCGCGCTGCTGGTGGACCTGGACCGCGCGGAGCCGGCCACCATCACGGCGAGTGACGCGCTGCTGCGGCTGTCCGAGCGGCTGGAGCCGGTGGCGGCGGCGCTGGGAGATGCGGGCGCGCTGGCCGCGATCCCGGAGCTGCTGGAGCGGGGCGGGGCCGCGGCGCGCATCCGCGCGCGGGCGGCGGAGCTGGACGGAGACCTTGCGGCACTGACCCTTTGGATGGCAGACGAGACGGTCCTGGGAGCGGGCCTGGACCGCCGCGGCGAACAGCGCATGGAGGAGGACGGATGACGGCACCGCACCGCATTGCCGTGCAGCTGGCCGAAGCACCGGCGGCGGGTTACGAGATCCTGGTGGGGAGCGGCCTCTTCGCGGCGCTGCCTTCCATCCTGTCGCGCTTCTGCCCGGCGCACCGGTACGCGGTGATCACCGACGACCGCGTGGCCGAGCTGTACGCGCTCAAGCTGTCGCGCAGCCTGCACGGGGCGGGGCACCGCGTGGACGTGTTCGCCTTCTCGGCCGGCGAGGCGAACAAGACGCGCGAGACGTGGGCGGTGGTGACCGACGCCATGCTGGAGGCCGAGCTGGGCCGCGACACGGCGCTCATCGCCTTCGGCGGCGGGGTGCCGGGCGACCTGGGCGGCTTCGTGGCGGCCACGTACATGCGCGGCCTGCCGCTGGTGCAGGTGCCCACCACGCTCATGGCGATGATCGACTCGTCCGTCGGCGGCAAGACGGGGGTGGACACGGCCATGGGCAAGAACCTCGTGGGCGCCTTCCACCAGCCGCGCGCGGTGGTCGTGGACCCGGACCTGCTGCAGACGCTGCCCGACGCGCACCTTCGGGCCGGGCTGGCAGAGGCGGTGAAGCACGGCGCAATCGCGGACGAGGAGTACCTGGACTGGATCGAAACCAGTGCCGACGAGCTGCTGGCGGGAGATGCGGACGCGCTCACGCGTCTCATCGTCCGCTCGGTGGAGATCAAGGCCGAGGTCGTCTCGGGCGACGAGCGCGAGGAGGGGCGGCGCAAGCTGCTCAACTTCGGCCACACCATCGGGCACGCGGTGGAGTCGCTGTCGGGCTACGCGGTGCTGCACGGCGAGGCGGTGGCGATCGGGATGGTCGAGGAGGCGCGCATCGGCGAGCGCTGCGGGGTCACGGCGCCGGGCACTTCCGGGCGCCTGCGCAAGGTTCTGGCGCGGCTGGGGCTTCCCACCGCGATGCCCATCGAGCTGACGGCGGCAGACGTGGTTCAGTGGACGCGCTCGGACAAGAAGGCGCGCAACGGCCGCGTGGAGTACGCGCTGATCGCGGGCGCGGGCATGCCGTTCTCGCGCGACGGGCGCTGGGGCGTGCCCGTCGCGGACGAGACAGTGGTGGAGGTTCTGGCAGGAGGCACCGGCAACCGCGCCTGAGCTTTCAGCGGGCGATGGACGGCGGGTGACGGCAGATGGATGGCGGTAGATGCATGGCGGGCCCGCGGCGCTTCGGTGCGCTGCGGGCCCGTCGCCGTTCTCGCATCTTCCGTCTCCGCGCGTTCACGGCGGATGCGGTGCGGCGGATCGTGCGCTGCGGATGTCCCTGGGCATGCCGAAGGGATCGGACGCGATAAGTCGCACCCCTACAGGCGGTTAGCTGCTCGGCGTTGGGGATGATCGAGCTTCCGCGGACTCTGGGGGATAGAAAAGGCGGGCTGCGGCGTTGTAGCGGTCCTCCAACGCGTCTGCTTGGCAGTGGTGGGCGCGGCCTCATCCTACGCCCGACTTTTCTACATCTCCATGCGTCTACCACGTCTTCCGTTCATCGCACTTTCAGCAGTCGTTTTCTCGTCCGCGTGCGCGCCAGCGGCGCGAGTGAACCCGGCGCCTGCCGATGCTGCGGCCGTGGGACGGGCGTGGCAAGATGCGTTCAACCGGGCGGACACGGCGGCGCTGGTGGCGCTCTACGCGACCGACGCGATGCTGCTGCCGCCGAGCGGGACACTGCTCACCGGCGGGCGTGTCGCGGCCAGCATCAACCCGGGCGGGACGATGGAGGACCGCACCATCAGCCTTCGCGCGTCGGACCGGCGGTTCCGCGGGAATGTGGGGCACGTGCAGGGCACCTGGCAGACGCGGCCGTGCGGACAGGCGACGGGTCCGCTGGCGGGATCCGGCCGCTAGCTGATGCTCTTCGAGCGCGAGCCGGACGGTCGATGGAGCATCGTGTACCACGTCTGGACGGCGGACAGCGAGCCGGCGCCGCGCCGCGAGGACCTGCCCGGCGAGTCGCGAAGGGACGCGCGGCACTTTCCATCGAGACGCGCGGTACATCTGCGGACGTCCCGCCGTCCCGCCGTCCCTCTTCCCCCTTCCTCTCAGGCTGCCGATGCGTGCCTCCGCTGCCTTCCGAAACGCGATCTTCCCGCTCGCCGCCCTGCTGCTCTCCGCCGGCGCCGCCGCTGCGCAGTCTGCCGCCCCGCGGGACACCGCGGAGCACTGGACCGACGCGGCGCTGCGCCGCGAGCTGATCACGATGGGCGGGCAGGACCAGGCGATCCGCGCCAGCCTCACGGGCGAGAAGATGCAGGACACCGCGTTCATGCTGCGGATGCTGCGCGAGGACAGCGTGCGTACGCGGCGGATGCGGGAGATTCTGCGCACCAAGGGATGGCCGGGGCGCAGCATGGTGGGGCAGGCGGGAGCGGAGGCGGCGTGGCTGATCGTGCAGCACAGCGACTCGCCCGAGTTCCAGGCAGAGGCGCTGCGGGCCATCGACGCCGCCGCGCCGGGCGAAGTGGAGCCGCAGGCTCGCGCGTTGCTGGTGGACCGCGTCCGCACCAAGCAGGGCAAGCCGCAGCTCTACGGTTCGCAGTTCGACGTCCGCAACGGGCGCCTCGTCGCGTTCCCCATCGAGGACGAGGCGCACCTGGACGAGCGCCGCGCCGCCGTCGGCCTCCCGCCCATGGCGGACTACGTGCGCATGATGGGCGAGATGTACAAGATGCCGGTCGATCTCCATCCTCCGGCGCCGTGAGCTGGGTGCTGGAGCGGCACAAGAGGAAGGCGGGACTCGCGATGGATGCGGGTTCCGCCTTTTGTCGCGTACCGACGCGCGCGTCCACCGAACAGCAGCGGTGGACGTTTTGGCGTGCTGCGGAGGCAACGTCGCGGCGGCGCGGATGCGATGAATCGAACAGGACGCGGAACAATATTGCGGGCGTCGCAGTCGGGCGACGTCAGTTGGCGAGTAGCTCCTTCATCGATGCGAAGAAGCTCGATCCCATTACCTTGCGCTCGGCCGCGGTTAGGGAACTCTGGGCGCCGCTGTGCATTGTCACAAGCTCTGGTGGGATTTCTTTGAGGAACCGCGACGGCTGGCGGACGATATCCTCGCCGGCCTTTCGTCGGGAGGCGCAGCCGGTGAGCGAGAGGCGGTGTCGAGCGCGCGTTATCCCCACATAAAAGAGACGGCGCTCCTCGGCTATTGGATCAGGCACGCCTGGGTCGCTCACCATCTGCACGCTTCGGCTATGCGGCAATATCTCCTCCTCTAGGCCGACCATGAAGACATGAGTGAACTCTAGCCCCTTAGCGCTGTGCAGCGTCATCAGCGTGGCGCGGTTCGCATCTCCCTTGTCCTTATCATCCTTCTTTTCCTCGCCCTCCTCGCTGAGGGAGATGCGCTCCAGGAAGGAGGCGAGCGAGGGCGGAGCCCAGTCGTCTTCTTCATCCGGAAGCGGCGCGTGGTTCCAGACGCGATCCTCGTACGTGGCGATAGAGTCGACGAACTCGCGCAGGATATCCACGCGCACCTCGGCCGCGCGCTCGGACGACTGGTTGTCCTTGCGCACGGCCTCTTCCAGCCGCAGCCGCTTGACCAAGCCGCGCGCCCAGGTATGCAGCGTGCGCTCGCCTGGGTTGCCGGTGGCGATGCCGGCCTCGGTCGCAGCGTACTCCATGCGCGCCTCCTCCATCATCTCCACGAATTCGCGGATCGCTTCCCACTGCGCTTTGCTGATGCCGTCCACCGCGTGCGCCGCCTTGAGCGTCTCGTACAGCGTCTTCTTCTCCGCCCGCGCCGCATCGACCGCCTTCATCAGCGTCGTCTTGCCGATGCCGCGCGTCGGATAGTTGACGATGCGGCGCAGCGCGACCTCGTCTTTCGGGTTGACGACGAGGCGCAGGTACGCGACGGCGTCCACCACTTCCTTGCGGTCGAAGTACGAGGTGCCGCCCACCACGCGGTACGGAATGTTGACGGCCCGCAATGCCTCTTCTAAAGGGCGCGACTGGAGGTTGGTGCGGTAGAGCACGGCGAAGTCGCTCCACCGGAGTTTCTCATTCAACTGCCGCATCCCGATCTCGCGGGCGACCAACTCGGCCTCTTCCACCTCCGGCGGCTTGCCGGTGCCGCCGTTCAGCTCCCAGTAGTCCACCTTGGGCCCAGGGCCGTTAGAGGTGCGCAGGCGCTTCTCCTTGCGCGACGTGTTGTTGGCGATCACGCCGTTGGCCGCGTCGAGGATCCGTTGCGTGGAGCGGTAGTTCTCCTCCATCACCACGACCTTCGCGCCGGGAAAGTGACGCTCGAAGTCGAGGATGTTGCGCACGTCTGCGCCGCGCCAGGCGTAGATGGACTGGTCGTCGTCGCCCACCACGCACAGGTTCTGCTGCTGCGAGTTGGTGAGCAGCCGCGCCATCTCGAACTGCGCGCCGTTGGTGTCCTGGTACTCGTCGATCATGATGTAGCGCCAGCGCTTCCAGTACCCGCGCCGGATGTCGACGTCGGACTGGAGGAGGCGCACGGGCAGCAGCAACAGGTCGTCGAAGTCGCACGCGCCGGCGGCGCGCAGCGTCTGCTCGTAACGCGGATACACGTCCGCCGCGAGCACGGCGTAGTCGTCCTTGCGGTTGTAGCGCATCCGCCCCTCGGCCACCTCGCGCACGGCTTCTTCCGGGCCCACCATGCGGTTCTTCCAGTCGCTGATCTGGAAGAGCACCTGCTTGACGTCGTACTTGTCGTCGCCCGCGGTGGCGGCGACGTTCACCTCTTCCGTCATCACCCGCTTGATGGAGGCGAGCTGGTCGCCCGTGGGGTAGATGGCGAACTCCTTGGGCAGCCCCACCTTGTCGCCATGCTCGCGCAATATCCGCGCGCCCAGCGAGTGGAAGGTGGAGACGATCATGCCCTTGCTCTCCTTGCCCACCACCTTGCCGATGCGCTCGCGCATCTCCATCGCCGCGCGGTTGGTGAAGGTGACGGCCAGGACGTTGCGCGCGGGCACCTGCTTGCCGCGGATGAGGTGCGCGATGCGGTACACGAGCGTGCGCGTCTTGCCCGACCCGGCACCGGCCAGGATGAGCACGGGGCCCTCGGTGGCGAGGGCCGCGGAGAGCTGCTCGGGGTTCAGCTCGCGAAGGTAGTGCGGGACGTGCAAAGCGTTGCGGTTCCGGTACGTTGCGGGGGTGCGGGAGAGGCCGGAAGATAGGCGCGAACGCAGGTGGTGTCAAAGTTTGACGGCACCTTGCGGGCCGGTTATGTTACCACCCGTTGTTTCCTGGCCGAACACCGGACGGAGGTTGCATGGCGCTTCGCGACCGCTTTCGCGGGCTCTCAGTGGCGGACAGCCTGGCTGTCCGCGTCGCCGAGGACCCGCAGCGGCCCTTTGTGGCGTTTGGGGACCGGAGGCTCACCTACGGGCAGGTCGACGCGCAGTCGACCGCGCTCGCCGCAGCGCTGCACGGCCTGGGCATCGAGGCCGGCGACCGCATCGCGCTGACCCTTCCCAACTGGCCCGAGTTCGTGGTGACGGTCTTCGCCGCCGCCAAGCTGGGCGCCGTGATCGTCCCGCTCAACCCGAAGTACACCACCCCGGAGCTGCAGTACATGCTGCGCCACTCCGAGACGGTGGCGGTGGTCACGGCCGAGAACTACGACGGCGTGGACTACCTGGCCCGCTTCGAGAGCTTCCTCACCTCGCTCCCGGACCTGCAGTACGTGGTCTCGGTGGGCGAGGAGGACCTCTGGTACGACGACCGCATCTACCAGTTCGAGGACCTGGTCTCCAGCGGCGAGGGGCGCCCGTTCCCCCGGCGCGAGGGCGCGGCGCCGGACGAGGTGTTCGCCATCCTCTACACGTCGGGCACGATGGGCAAGCCCAAGGGCGTGGCGCTGAGCCACGAGAACCTGATGGTGCCCGCGGCCTCGACCGCCGACGCCATCGGCCTGGGCCCCAGCGACGTGGTGTTCGGCCTCAACACCCTGTTCACGGCCTCGGGCGTGGGCGCGGGGGTGCTGGGGACCATGCTGGCGGGCGCGTCGCTGATCCTGGAGGAGGCGCACGACCCGGAGCGCGCGCTGGAGACGGTGGAGCGCGAGCGGGTCACGGTGTACCACGGGGTGCCCACCTCGTTCGTGATGGCGCTGCGCGAGCCGTCGCTGCGGCGGCACGACCTGTCGTCGCTGCGCACCGGGGTGGTGGGCGGCGCGCCGGTCTCGGAAGAGCTGGTGCGGCGCATCCAGCGCGAGCTGGTGCCCGGCATCCGCGTGGGCTACGGCCTGACCGAGACGGGCACCACGCTGGCGGTGACCCGCGAGGGCGACCCCCAGGGCAAGCTGGTGGCTACCGTGGGCATGCCGCTCCCGGACGTGGAGGTCCGCGTGATCGACGTGGACGGCACCGTGCTGCCGGAGGAGTCGGTGGGCGAGGTGGCCGTGCGCGGGCCGGGGGTGATGAAGGGGTACTACCGCCAGCCGGGCGAGACCGCGCAGGTCTTCACGGACGACGGCTTCTTCCTCACCGGCGACCTGGGGATGCTGGACGAGGAGGGCTACCTCCACATCCTGGGCCGGCGCAAGGAGATGATCATCCGCGGGGGGTTCAACGTGTACCCCCGCGAGGTGGAGGACCGGCTGCACGCGCACCCCGCCGTCCTGGACGTGGCCATCGTGGGCCTCCCGGACGAGATCCTGGGCGAAGTGGCGTGCGCCTGCATCGTTCCCGTCGAGGGGGCGATCGTCACGGGCGAGGAGATCAAGGACTTCTGCCGCGAGGTGCTGGCGGACTACAAGGTCCCCGACCTGGTCCGCTTCCTCGACAGCTTTCCCATGACGGGAAGCGGCAAGGTGAGACGGGTGGAGCTCGCGCGCATGATCAGCGCCGAAGAGTCGAGCCGCCGCCCATGACCTTCCCGCGGCCGTCGTGAAAACCAACCGCGAGGCCCCTCCCGCCGTCCCTCCGCTCGGAAAGAGCGCGGGGAGGGGGAGGGGTCTCGCCGCAAGCCATCCATACGAACGCGAGACATGAGCTCATACCCCCCGCGGGGACAGGCGCCGAACGGCGCTCCCGCCTACAACCCGGCGCCGCACGCGGCGCTGCTGATCGACTTCGACAACGTCACCATGGGCGTGCGCAGCGACCTCGGCAAGGAGCTGAAGACGCTGCTCAACTCCACCGTCTTCCAGAGCAAGGTGGCGGTGCGCCGCGCCTATGCGGACTGGCGGCGCTACCCCAACTACGTGGTGCCGCTCAGCGAGTCGAGCATCGACCTGATCTTTGCGCCGGCATACGGCACCAGCAAGAAGAACGCGACCGACCTGCGCATGGCGGTAGACGCGATCGAGCTGGCCTTCATGCGGCCCGAGATCGGCACCTTCATCCTGCTCACGGGCGACTCGGACTTCACCAGCTGCGTGGTGAAGCTCAAGGAGTACGGCAAGTACGTGATCGGCGTGGGGATGCGCGAGTCGTCTAGCGACCTGCTCATCCAGAACTGCGACGAGTACTACTCGTACCACGCGCTTTCGGGCCTCGCCCGCGTCGGGTCCAACGAGGGGATGAAGGAAGATCCGTGGCTGCTGGTGGGCAAGGCCGCGCGGCAGATGGCGCGCAACCGCGACGCCATGCGCACGGACCGCCTGAAGCAGGTGATGATCGACCTCGACCCCGGCTTCGACGAGAAGGCGCTGGGCTACGCGAAGTTCTCCAAGTTCGCGTCAGACGCGGCGCAGAAGGGGCTGATCCGGCTGCGGCGCGTGGAGAACGGCCAGTACGAGGTGGTGGTGGAGGACGACGGCGGCGACGAGCCGCGGGCCGACGAGATCCAGGCCGACTACCGCGACGGTGAGCGTGACGGCGAGCGCGACCGCGGCGGCGAGCGGGATCGTGACCGCGAGCGCGGCCGCGGACGCGGCCGCGGACGGTTCGGGCGTGACCGCGAGCGCGGGCCGCGGCCCGAGGGCACGCTGCCCATGCCGTCGCCCATCGTGGCCGACGAGGCGCCGGAGACGCAGGACGCGCCGGACTTCGCCGCGGCTGCCGAGACGCACTACGAGCCCGCCGCCTACGAGCCGGCGGTGCAGACCCCCGAGCATGCCGAGGCCGAGGCCCCGTCGTTCGACGGCGGGCGCGGGCCCGAGGGCTCCGGGACGGAGGCGGACCGCCTTCAGGCGGCCTACGGGCTGCTGCAGCACGCGGTGCGCGGCATGGTGGGCGGCAAGATCGGGCAGACGGTGCGCGACGGCGACGTGAAGCGCCGCATGCTCGACATCGCCCCCGGCTTCGACGAGGGCGAGCTGGGCTTCAGCAAGTTCAGCCGTTTCCTCCGCCAGGCGCACGACGCCGAGGTCATCGACCTGCGCCGCCTGGGCGAGGGCAGCTACGAGGTGGCGCTGCCCGCCAGCGGCACGAAGCTCCCGGCCCCCGCCGCGCAGCCCGGTGCTGCCCGCACGGAGCAGATGCACCCGTCGGGCGACGGCGAGCAGGGCGCGCAGGAGCCGCAGGCCGAGGGCTCGCGCGGCGGTCGCCGCGGGCGTGGGCGCGGCCGCGGGCGCGGTGGCGACGACGCACCGCGCATCCTTCCCGGCCAGGCGTTCGGCGCCTCGTCCGATGACGGCGCGGATGCTGAAGCTCCCGCCGAGGCTCCGGCGCGCGAGGAAGCTGCGGCGCGTGCTGAAGCACCTGCGCGCACCGAGGCTCCGGCGCGTGAAGAGACTCCGCGGGTGGAGACTTCTCGCGCTGCCGAAACCGCCGTCGCGGCGGATTCGGGTGCCGCGGCGCGTCCGACGGGCATGGCCGGCCGCAGCGGCAAGCGCGGTGACCGCGGCAACCGCTTCGGCGGAGGTGACGGCCCGCCGCCGCTGCTTCCCGGGCAGGCGATCCCGTCGTCGCGCGTAGCGGCGGCCGAGGCCGCACCGCAGCAGCCCGAGACGCAGCCGCAGGCCGAGGCGCCCGCGGCCGAAGCACCCGCCGCGACGGAAGCGGCTCCGGCGGAGGAGGCTCCGCGGGGCCGTGGACGCGGTCGCGGGCGTGGCGGAAGGTCCGCCGCACCGGTGGCCGAGCCCGCAGCTCCGGCCGGGTTCGACGCGGGCCGCCTGGGCCTGCCGACCGACCGTGGCGAGATCGAGACGTACATCACCACTGCGTACCGCGGGATCGGGCGGAAGACGGCGGAGTCGCTCACGCAGGCGTTCGGCAACGACGTCTTCGCGGCGCTCCAGGAAGACCCGGACAGCGTTCGCAAGCTGATGGGCCGCCGCGCCGACGCCCTGATCGGCCAGTGGGCGGAGGACTACGACCGCCGCTCGGCAGATGCGGGCGCTGCCGCCGCGACGGAAGCGTCGGCGGCCGAATCGGCTCCGGCGGAGACGCCGCAGTCCGAGGCGCCGTCTGCCGAGGCCGCGCAGGCCGAAGCTTCGACCGAAGCGGCTCCGGCCGCGGCGGAAGAGCCGGCGGCGAGCGACGATGCGGAAGCGACGCCGGAGCAGGCGCCGGATTCGGACGAGGGCGAGGGCCCCCGCCGCAGCCGTTCGCGCGGACGCCGCGGCGGTCGCGGACGCGGTCGCGGCGGTGACGTGCCCGCGGGCGAGGCCGAGCCGATCGAGGCACCGGTCGCCGCGCCGGTGGTGGCGGAGCCGGAGCCCGAAGCCGCTCCGGCGGCCGAGGCGGAGACGGCTGAAGCGCCGGGCACCGACGAGGGCGGCGAGGCGGGAGATGCGGGCGAGGGTGCCCGCCGCTCGCGCGGACGCCGCGGCGGTCGCGGGCGTGGCCGGAAGGCCGGCGCGGACGAGGGCCCCGTTGCCGAGCCCGTCGCCGAGGCGCCGGTGGAAGCTCCCGCGCCGGAGCCGACGCCCGAGCCCACGCCGGAAGCGGCTCCCGCGGCGGAGGAGAAGCCTGCACCGCGCCGCCGCAGCCGCGCCGCTCCCAAGGCGGAGGCTGCACCGGCTCCCGAGCCGGAGCCCGCTCCTGCTCCCGCCCCCGAGGCCGTCGCCGAGACGGGCGAGGGCGATGACGGGCGTCCGCGGCGCCGCAGCCGGAGCCGCGGCAAGGGCAAGAAGGGCGACACGCCCGCGCCGGAGTGATGGCGCGGAATTCAGAGGGGAGCGCCGCGTCCGGGAAGGTCCGGGTGCGGCGCTCCGCCGTTCTGCCGGTGCCTGCGCCGCTGCCGCCCGGCTTCTGCGAGCGCCCCGCCGAGGTGGTCGCGCGCGAGCTTCTGGGCACGCTGCTCGTGTCGGAGATCGGCGGGCGGCGGTGCGTGGGCGAGATCGTGGAGACCGAGGCGTACGTGGGCCCGCACGACGAGGCGTCGCACGCGGCGGAGCGCTTCGGGCGGACTGCGCGCAACGAGGCGATGTTCGGCCCGCCCGGAACGGCGTACGTCTACCTGATCTACGGCATGCACTGGTGCGTGAACGTGGTCACCAACGCGGAGGGGTTCGGAGCCGCGGTGCTGCTGCGGGCGGCGCGGCCGGTCGAGGGCGTGGAGGTGGCGATGGAGCGCCGCCCTGGCCGCCCCGAGCGCGATCTGATGCGCGGGCCCGGCAACCTGTGCCGCGCGCTCGCTATCGACCGGGAGATGAACGGGCACCCGCTGGACGTGCCGCCGCTCTGGCTCGCCGTGGGCACGCCCGTGCCGGACGCAGACGTCGCCATCGGCCCGCGCATCGGCATCACGAAGGCGGCGGACTGGCCGCTTCGCTTCTGGCTTCGCGGCAGCCCGTGGGTGTCAAAGACATCGTGACGGTGCAGAGCGGAGGCATGTCTCGGACCACGAACCGGTTGGGCGCGGACACGTCCAACCGGTAGGGGCCGACCTGCGTGTCGGTCCATGGCCGGACATGCGAAATCGTGTCGGTCGATCCGAGACGTCGGCGCGCAGACAGACGACGGACGCGCGGGTCGCATCCGAAGGTGGCGAGATTCGCGCAATCTCTGCTTGGATCGTGCGGGGCGCGGCTGTTGCCGTGCCTTTCGCTTTATCCATGTGAAGATGTGCGGCGGGAGACTCGCGCGGCGTGATCCGTCAGCCGGCGCGGAGCACGCGAGGCTCACGACGGGGCGGGGAGACCCCGGACGGAGGCGGGCAGGCAGTATCGGCCCGCCGGAGGAGGAGGCTCCCCGACCCCGCGGAGGAGACGGGCGGCAGCAGTATCGCCGCCCGGCTCCGAAGCGGTACGACGCGACAGAGGCCGGAAACACGCACCAACAGAGCCGGGGCAGATGACGGACGCGGACAACCTGATGGACTTCGCCTCGCGGCTGGCGGCGAGCGCGGGCCGGATCACGCTGGAGCACTTCGGGCGCGCGGACGTGCAGCTCAAGGGCGACGGCAGCGAGGTGACGGCGGCGGACCTGGCGGCCGAGGCGCACATCCGCGAAGCGATCACGGCAGCCTTCCCCGGCGACGGCATTCTGGGCGAGGAGGGCGACGACGTGCCGTCCACCAACGGGCGCCGCTGGGTGGTGGACCCCATCGACGGGACGCGCTCGTTCGCCAGCGGCGTGCCCCTGTACGCGGTGCTGCTGGCGCTGGAGGTGGACGGCCGGACGGTGATGGGCTGCTGCCACCTGCCCGCGCTGGGCCACACGCTGGTCGCGGCCGAGGGCGCGGGCGCCTGGGCCGACGGCGCGCCCGCCCGCGTGAGCGAGTGCGACGACCTGAGTCAGGCGCGGCTGCTCACGTCGGGCTTCGAATACTGGCGCGATCGCTCCAACGAGACGGACCGTGCGGGCTGGGACCGGCTCACGCGCGCCACCCGCTTCGCCCGGACGTGGGGAGACGGCTACGGCTACTTCCTGGTGGCGACGGGGCGGATGGACCTGCTGGCCGACCCGATCGCGGGCTCGCACTGGGACTTCGCGCCCATGATCCCGATCCTGGCCGAGGCGGGCGGACGGTTCACGAAGTTCGACGGGTCGCCGGTGGAGTCGTGGGGCAGCGCGCTGGCCAGCAACGGCCGGCTGCACGAGCAGGCGCAGGCGGTGCTTTCGGGACGCTCGCGCCGCGCCTGATGGAACGCGCCTTGCCCGCCGGTGGGCGAGCCCGGCGGCGGAGCCGGGCCTGCGTCCACACGGGGGAGGAACGATGAGCCACGCGTTCAAGGCGATCGAGATGGTGGGAACGTCGGACAAGAGCTTCGACGACGCCGCGCGCAACGCGGTGAAGCGCGCGGGCGAGACCATGCGGAACCTGGAGTGGATGGAGGTCTGCGAGCAGCGCGGCTACATCAAAGGCGGCGAGGTCAACGAGTACCAGGTGAAAGTGAAGCTCTGGTTCAAGCTGGAAGGCTGAGCCGACGCTGCGCTGCGCCGACGGAAGATGAAGAGCCGGCCTCGCGGATCGTCGCGGGGCCAGCGCTTTCGTGCCGGGATGTGGGTCGGGCCCTTCCCCGCGCCGGCAGATGCAGGGCGGCGGCATCGCCCTGGCGGGTAAACCCGCGGGGCTACGATGGTGCGAAGCCCGCGTTCGCGGGCTGCATCCGACATGTTGGTGCGCATCGACGATCCGCCGCATCCGCCCCTTCACTGCGCCGGGTGAGGCAGCGCCCGGACGGTCACCAGCCAGGATCCGTCTGGAGCGGGGCGCCGCCGAGGATGACGGCGGGGAGGACGTCGCCGGGGGCGGCACCGTCGCGGCCGGCGGGGACGACGAGGAGCGCATCGGCGGCGGCCATGGAGGTGCCCACGCCGGAGCCCTGCGAGCCGGTGAGATGCGCGGCATGCGTGCCGTCCGCCTCACGCACCAGGCGGACGCGCGGGAAGTGCGTCATCCCCGCTTTCGCGGCGTACGCGTCGCGGACGACGGCGTTCACCGTGGGCAGGAAGTTGCGCGTGTGGCCGCACATCTTCAGCAGGGCGGGGCGGACGAACAGCTCGAAGCAGACCATGGTCGAGACCGGGTTGCCCGGCAGGCCGAACCAAGGGATGCCGCCCAGCGCGCCCACCCGCCCGAACCCCATCGCCGAGCCGGGGCGGATGCGCACGCGCCAGAACGCGATGTCGGTTTCCATCTCCCGAAGCACGCCGAGAACGTAATCGTGCTCGCCCACGCTGATGCCGGCGGAGGTGATCACGGCGTCGCACCCGCGCGCGGCCTCCAAGCGCTCGCGCAGGCCCTCTCGCGTGTCCGCGGCGATGCCGAGCGGGACGGCTTCGATGCCCGACTCCGCGAGTTGCGCGGCCAGCGCGTAGCTGTTGGACGACACGATCTTGCGGCCCGCGCGCACCTCGTCGAACCCGTCCAGGTCCACCAGTTCGTCGCCGGAGGTGAGGATAGCGACGCGCGGCCTGCGCACCACCTCGACCTCCGCGGCGCCGA
>DASRQW010000153.1 GCA_035696245.1 Longimicrobiaceae bacterium
TGATGAGGAGGGCGACCCAGAGCGCGACCTCGCCGATCTGCGTCACGACGCCTGCCCCATGCCCTCGTCGTTGCCGCGCGGGTCGGCGGCGCCCGGGGGCGAGCCCACGCCCTCGTAGCGCGAGCCGCACTTGGTGAGCACGTTGCTGGCCTCGAACACGCCGGACGCGGTCAGCTTGCCCTCGGCCACCACGTCGCGGCCCTCCTTGAACGTGTCCGGCAGCGGGCCCTGGTAGTGCACGGGGAATCGCGTCTTGCCCGTGGCAATGTCCACCACGTCGAAGCGCAGGTCCAGCGTGCGCTGGTCGAAGTGCACGGTGCCCGGCACCACGCGCCCGCCCACCTTCACCCCCACCTCGTGCATCGATGCGTCCGCCGTGATCTTCGCGGCCAGCTCGTTGGGCGTGTAGTAGTACACCATCGAGTCACGCATGCCGGTGACCATGAGGTACCCGATCACGCCGGCCACCACCAGGGCTCCGGCAACGAACTTGGGCTGTTTCTTCACGGGACGCGCGCCTCCAGCGGGTGTGGGTTGCCGCGGCGGAATATAAGGGCGAACGGGGTGCCGTGAAAGTGTTTGCCCCACGCGCCGCGGCGGGGAGCGGGGCGCGTGGGGCAATGCCTTTCGGGCGCGGCGGGGGAATCCCCTACGCGATGCTGCGGCCGGCCGTCGCGCCCTGCAGCGAGCGCGGGGGGCGCAGCTCCACGCGAAGCTCCCAGCGGCAGTTGCGGCAGTTCACCGTGTGGGGGCGCTTCATCCGCCCGGTCTCGGTGAAATCCTGCTCCGTGCCGCACTTGGGGCACACGCCGTGGAGCGAGACCAGCGTGCGCTCCTCCGTCCATCGTGCCCACGCGAGCATCGCCCCCACGATGAAGACGATCGGGGGCCAGATGATGTGCGGCGGCACGATGAAGGTCAGCGGCGACAGCAGGCACATCGCCGCATACTTGAGCGCGCCCGCCTTCCGCCACTGGGCGGTGCGTTCGATGATGCGCGCCTGCGCCTCCGTCACCTCGGGCCCGGGATACGTCAGCCACACGGGCCTGTCTTCGGCCGCTCCTTCTTCTACGCTCATCTGCCTCTCATCTCCTGCGCTCGACGGAGCGCTTGCGTCCCGCGCCTCACATCTACCGTGCCCGCCGGTGTTACCGCGCCTGGTTGGCGACGACGACGGCCGAGCCCACGCCGGCCGCGTCCCACGCCAGGTCCAGGAACGACGGCTGGCCCACGGGATCGCGGCGGTCGTGCAGCTCCTTCGCGACGCCCAGCCCCAGGCCCGCCGCCGCGCCGATCGCGACGCTGTTCCGGTGGCCCGCACCCGCCAGCCGCGCCGTGGTCTGCGCCAGCGCGGTGGCGATGAACGAGACGAAGTAGTGCTTGAACTTGTCCTCGCCGAACAGCCGGTCCGGCGCGTGCTTCGGGTCCGGCCGCCGCGGACGGTTGAAGAAGTTCTCCGGCTTCTTGCGCACCGTCGTGTCGCGCGGCGTCGTGTCCGCATCCACTCTCCACCGCGGACGGCCCACGAGCGGCGGCGCGGATGCGAGCAGCCGCGCATCCATCATACGAAGATCGGGGGACGAATTCAATGGGTTCCCATATACCGTAACCCTGCCTCCGCTCCCGCCGATGGGCGTGATCGCCGCGGGACGGGACGGATTCTCCGGCACCGAGGCGAGCGCGCTCGGCACGCAACGAAGCAACGAGGTGTCGGCGCTCGGCGCCACGGCGGCGAGGCAGAGGGCGATCAGGCAGGGGTTCATTCAGTCTCCTCCGTGGGCCCAGGCGCGTGCGGCACCGACCGCGCGGCGCCATCCGGCCAGCCATTCGCCGCGCGCGGAGAGGTCCGCCGCGGGCTGGAACACCGTCTCATCGGGCCGGGCGGCGTGGAAGTCCTCCGGCGTCTTCCAGAAGCCGGTGGCAATGCCCGCCAGCCCGGCGGCCCCGCGCGCCGTCATCTCCACCATTGCCGGGCGGCGGACGGGCACGCCCAGCACGTCCGCCTGGAACTGCATCAGCCAGTCGTTGGCCGTGGCGCCGCCGTCCACGCGCAGCTCGGGCAGCGGCACGCCGCCGTCGGCCTCCATCGCATCGGCGACGTCGAGCGTGGAGTACGCCATCGCCTCGAGCGCGGCGCGGACCAGGTGCGCGCGTCCCGTTCCGCGAGTGAGGCCGACGATGGTGCCGCGCGCGGCAGGCTCCCAATGCGGTGCGCCGAGGCCGGTGAACCCGGGCACGAAGTACACGCCGTCGTTGCTCTCCAGCGACCGCGCCAGCGCCGCCGTCTCGTCCGCGTGGCCGATCACGCCCAGCGCGTCGCGCAGCCACTGCACCGCCGCGCCCGCGATGAAGATGGAGCCCTCCAGCGCGAACGCCCGCTCGCCGCGCGCGCCGCAGGCCGCCGTCGTCAGCATGCCGTGTGCGGACTCCACGCGCTTGTCGCCGGTGTGGACGAGCAGGAAAGCCCCGGTGCCGTACGTGTTCTTCCCTTCCCCCGCCGTCCAGCAGCCGTGCCCGTACAGCGCTGCCTGTTGGTCGCCCGCGATGCCGGCGACGGGGATCTCCGCGCCGACCGCGCTGCCCTCCGTCGTCCCGTACACCTCGCTGGACGCGCGCACCTCCGGCAGCACCGCCGCGGGCACGCCGAACAGGTCCAGCAGCGCCGGGTCCCACGCGCCGCTCTCCAGGTTGTAGAGCAGCGTGCGGGACGCGTTCGTCGGGTCGGTCAGGTGCAGACGGCCGCCGGTGAGCTTCCAGACGAGCCAGGTGTCGATGGTGCCGGCGGCGAGCTCGCCCGCCTCGGCGCGCTTGCGGGCGCCGGGCACGTTGTCCAGCAGCCACGCCAGCTTCGTCGCGCTGAAGTACGGGTCGAGCACCAGTCCGGTGCGCGCGCGGACGTCCGGCTCCTTCCCCTCGGCCTTCATCCGCCGGCACACGTCCGCCGTGCGCCCGTCCTGCCACACGAGCGCGCGGTGCAGCGGCTCGCCCGTCTCGCGGTCCCACAGCACGACGGTCTCGCGCTGGTTGGTGATGCCGATGGCGGTCAGCCCCGCGGCCGTCGCGCCGGACGCCTTCGCCGCGGCGCGGGCCACGCGCTGCGTGATGCTCCAGATCTCGTTGGCGTCGTGCTCCACCCAGCCGGGCTGCGGAAAGTGCTGCGTGAACTCGTTGTAGCCGCGCCCGCGCACCCGCCCGTCTGCGTCGAGGACGAGCGCGGTCACGCCGGTGGTGCCTTCGTCGATGGCCAGGATCATGGGCGCGGCGGTTGGGTTGAGCCTGCTCGGGAGATGCGCATCATCCGACGCCGCGCATCACCTACATCTGGCCCGGCGGCCGATCGGATCAGGCGTCGATTCGATCGATCAGACCGGACCTGCTACACGCGATCCACTCGACGACGAACAGCTCGGTGGATGCGCGGACTTGGACGATCCCGGCCGATGCGCGGCATCAGCCCGCGACGAGCTTGCCGAAAGCGTACCGCCAGCCGAAGCGCTCGATCAGCCGCAGCATGCGCACGACGGGCAGGCCCATCACGGCGAAGTAGTCGCCCTCGATGCCTTCCACGATCGCGCTGCCGAAGCCCTGGATGCCGTACGCGCCCGCCTTGTCCATCGGCTCGCCCGTGTCCACGTACGCCTCGCACGTCGCGCGGTCCAGCATCGCGAATCGCACGCGCACACGCTCCAGCCCGCTCTCGACACGCTCTCCGCGCGCGACGGCGACGCCGGTGCACACCTCGTGCTCGCGCCCCGAGAGGCGCGTGAGCATCTCGATAGCGTGGGCGCGGTCGCGGGGCTTGCCCAGCACGTCGCCGTCCACGACCACGATGGTGTCCGAGCCTACGACCAGCGCGTCCGGCCGGCCGACGGAGATGGTGAGCGCCTTCTCGCGGGCCAGTCGCTCGGCGTGCGCGGCGGGCTCCTCGTGCTCGAAGTAGCTCTCGTCGATGTCCGCCGGCAGCGTCTCGAACGTGAGCCCCAGGCGGCCGATGAGCTCCGCGCGGCGCGGCGACTGCGAGGCGAGGACGAGGGGCGGCGGCGTGTCGTTGGTCTGCGGCATCGGGACGGTCGCGGGGCTGTTCGGGAGATATATGGACGGCCGGCAATCTACCGCGCCCTGGCCCGGCGCCACAACGCGGCGCGGCACGCCGGATGCGCCGAACCCGTCGCGGCATCTGCTTCATACGTCCTCATCGCCAGGAACGGACCGCCGCACTATCCACCCGCATCGACAATCCATCATGCCTCGCACGTACTCGATCGCACCTGTGCTCGCCGTCGTGCTCGCCCTTGCTCCCGCCGCGCAGACGGCACACGCACAGATCGCCCGCGCCCCTGCCGTCGGGCTCGCGCGGATTCAGGACCCGCACGACGACGACAGCACTGCGTGGTCGCCAGATGGACGCCTGCGGGCGGAGGTCCGCCGCACCGGCCCCGCGTTCACCGGCACGCAGAGCGACGCCATCCGTGCGGAGCTGTGGATCGTGGACACGCGGACGGGCACCGCGCGCCTGCTCGTGCGCGGCCACGCGAGCGACGATCCTCACACGCGCCTCGTTGGCCTGAACACGCCCCGCTTCTCGCCCGACGGCCGCCGCGTCTACTTCTCCGCCGATGGCTGGGTCACGTCGGGCGCCATCCACGCCGCGGACGTTGCGACGGGACGGACGCGGTACGTGGCACCGGGGACCCTGCTCGGCGTCGTGCGCGGCGGGTCCCACGCGGGCCAGCTCGTCGCAGCGCAACACCGCTACTTCGCGCAAGGCGGCTCGTTCGACTGGGCGTGGCTGCTCACCCCGCAGGGCGCGGACGTGGCACCCATCGGCGAAGAGGTCGAGCCGTTCCTCGCCTACTTGGAAGATGAGGCGGCGAGCCCTGCGCATCCGCAGCCCGCTACCGCTCCAGGATCAGCGTCACCGGTCCATCGTTGACGAGCTCCACGTCCATCATCGCCCCGAACTCGCCTGTTTCGACCTGGAGTCCGGTACCGCGCAGGAGGGCGATGAAGCGTTCGTAGAGCGGGATGGCGACCTCGGGCCGCGCGGCGTCCACGAAGCTGGGGCGGCGGCCTTTCCGAGCGTCGCCGTACAGCGTGAACTGCGAGACAACCAGGAGAGTGCCGCCATTTTCGGCAACGGAGCGGTTCATCTTCCCCTCCTCGTCCGCGAAGATGCGCAGGCCGACGACCTTGTCGGCCATCCACGCCAGCGTCTCCTCCGTATCCGCCGCGGTGAAGCCGGCGAGCAGCAGCAGCCCTGCCCCGATCTGCCCCGTCACCCGACCATCCACCGTCACCTTCGCCCGCGACACCCGCTGAAGGACAATCCTCATCTTCTCAACTCCTATTCTTAAGATCTTACCTGTCTTACACTTCAGCCACGTGAGAAAAATCACAACCAACGTATAGCTTGATTATTCGGCGTAGAGAATTAATCTATACGTTGATTTTCGTCACGTGAGATGAAAGGGATACGTTGAGTGTACCGAAGCCGCGCCGTTCGGCAAGCAGGCTGGACCGGAAGCAGATCGACCGGCGTTTCGAGAAGCTGCGTCCGCACGCCGCAACGTTCAAACCACCCCGAGGCGGGTGGATTCGCGCGTTGCGCGCCGCGCTCGGCATGCGGCAGCGGGACCTGGCCGCGAAGCTCGGCGTGACCGCCCAGGCAGTCGCGCAGATGGAAGCCAGGGAGGAAGAAGGCAGCGTGACGGTGGGCGCACTTCGCGAGGCGGCGCGGGCGATGGGTGCGGAGCTTTTCTACGTGGTGCTGCCGGAGCGGTCGATCGCGTCCACGCTCGACGAGAGGGCCGGCGCGCTTGCACGCGCCATCGCCAGCCAGGTGCACCACTCGATGCGGCTGGAGGACCAGGCAACGGGAGACGAAGAGCGCGAAGCACGCGTCGCCGAGATCAAGGCGACCCTGCTCCAGACGCCGTCGCTGCTCTGGGCCGCTCGGACCAATGCGTGAAGATACGCTTCCCGAAGGCGCGACGCCCCTGGATCCGGACGAATCCGAGGGGCTGATCCCGGCGCACATCATCACCCGTGCGGAGCTGAACGAGGCGGAGGAGGCGAACATCGCGCAGGGGTACGCGTGGGGAGTCAAGGCCGTGCGGCGCCGCGACCCGCTGGACGAGAGCTTCGTGTACGAGCTGCACAGGCGCATGTTCTCGGACGTGTGGGAATGGGCGGGCACCGTGCGCAGGTCCAACAAGAACATCGGCATCGACCGCTTCCACGTGCGTCCGGCGGTGCGCGACCTGATGGCGGACGCGGTGGTGTGGCGCGCGTCGTCGGTCTATCCGCCGCCGGAGATCGCGGTGCGGCTGCACCATCGGCTGGTCGCGATCCACCCGTTTCCCAACGGCAACGGCAGGCACGCACGCGTGATGGCCGACCTCTACATGATGCGCGAGGGGCTCCGGCCGCTCCCGTGGGGCTTCTCGCAGGGCTCCCTGGCCACGACGGGAACGATCAGGACGGACTACATCACCGCCCTGCGAGCGGCGGACCGCGGAGACACCGCCCCACTCGTCGCGTTCGCCGCTGGCGAGGTGAGCTGACCGATGCATGGCTCCAGAATCAGCCCGTGCATTTGCATCGGCGTCCTCGCACGTGGATCTTCTGCGCTCTCCCGTGCCGATCACGACCGGCACCTACGGTACGAATCTGCGGGTAGAGACAGATGAGCACAGACGGTGGATGGGCCGAGGCGGCGGAAGGGATCGCGGGCGGGCTGATGGATGCGGCGCGCCGGTTCGCGCAAGCGGTGGAAGGCGCTCTCTCCGCCACCGACATGGAGCCGGTGGACGAGCCGGCCGTGCGGCCGGCCGTGTACGACGAGACGCTGGCGCTGCTGCTCCACGTGGCCGACCGGTTCGCGTACGACCGCCTGCCCGCGCAGCGCGCGGAGCTGATGCAGGCGATGCTCGCGTCGGTCGGGCAGGTGCAGGCGATGCAGGCGCGCGACCCCGCGGCGTTCCGCGAGCGGTTCAACGAGCGGCAGCGGGAGATGGCCGCCTGGCCCACGCTGCTGCCGCGGGAGGGCGCATCTCTGGCTGGCTCGGTACCGTGGGAGTGGGCGAAGGCGACCGCCTCACGCTTCGCCGCCGAGGAGCCCGCCCGCATAACCGCGCTCACCGTGGTCGCCACGGACTGCGTGGTGTTCATCGCCCGCGTCTTCGCGGCGCTCGGACTGTGATGGCCTAGCGCTCCGGCGTCGACGCTGTCGCCGTCCCGCTTCTCTGCGGCTCGGACGGCGGCCATCTCCCAGTGCGTTCGAAGGGCCCGAGCGAAAAATCGTCCGGGCCCTTCGTGCGTCATCTGCCGCTGATGCTCATCCTCGTCTTCCCCGCTCTACTCGGACGCCTTGCCGAGGGCGGCGGGCGGGTTGGCGCGGCCGACGATGCCGGCCAGGGCAACGATGGTGAGCACGTACGGGATCATCCCCACGAACTGCGACGGGATCGCCTCAACGCCCTGAAGGCGGATCTGAAGCGTCTCCGCCGCGGCGAAGAGCAGGCAGGCGATTCCCGCGCGGATCGGGTCCCATCTCCCGAAGATGATCGCGGCCAGGGCGATGTAGCCGCGGCCGGCGGTCATCTGGTCGGTGAACTGGTGCTGGTCCAGCGCCAGGTACGTGCCACCCAGCCCCGCCAGCGCGCCGGAGAGGATCACGGCGATGTAGCGGACGCGGTTCACGGGGACGCCCAGGGAGATGGCAGCCTCCGGATGCTCGCCCACCGCGCGCAGCCGCAGACCGTACGGCGTGCGGTACACGAGCCACGCCACCAGCGGGATCACCAGCAGGCCGATGGGGATGAGCGGCGACGAGAAGAAGCCGTTGCCGGAGAAGGCCTCGATGCGCGGCGAGTTGGACGAGCTGCCGAACGCCAGGCGCAGGAAGAAGCGCGTGATGCCCACCACCAGCAGGTTGATCGCGATGCCAACCACCACCTGGTCCGCCCGGTAGCGCAGCGAAGCCACCGCGTGCAGCAGGCCGAACACGGCGCCGCCCAGCAGCCCGCACAGCACGCCCACCCAGGCGTTTCCGCTGTAGTAGCTGCCCAGCGCGGCGGAGAAGGCACCGGAGAGCATGAAGCCCTCGAGCGACAGGCTCACCACGCCGGAGCGCTCGGCCAGCACGCCGCCCGCCGCCGCGAAGAGGTACGGTACGGCGATGCGCAGCGTCTGCGCGAGGAACGCGAGGATGGTCATGCCTCCACCCTCCGCGAGGCGCGGAGCAGGCGCCGGACCTCGGGCACCGAGACGGCGACGGCGAGGATGACGATGGCCTGCAGCACCTCCACCATCTGCTTGGGCACCAGGGCGTGGATGGCCAGCCCGCCCTGCGACAGCGTGGCGAAGAGCAGCGCGGCGACCACCACCCCCGCCGGGTGGTTGCGGCCCACGAGCGCCACGGCGATGCCCAGGAAGCCGGCGCCGCCCGCGAAGCCCTCCTCGTAGTAGTGCTTGTAGCCCAGCACGTAGTTGATGCCGCCCATCCCGGCGATGGCGCCGGACACGGCCAGCGCGCGAATCCACACGCCGCCCACGCTCACGCCGCCGAACTCCGCCGCCTCGGGCTGGAGGCCCACCGCGCGCAGCTCGTAGCCACGGCGCGTGCGGAAGAGGTAGAACGCCATGCACGCCGCGGCGAGCAGCGCCGCCAGCATGGTCCAGTTCGCGGCCGAGCCGTGGAAGGCGCCGAACTGGTCTGCCAGGCGCGACACGGCGCCCGCGCGGATCTCCGGCGTGTGCAGCGTCTCCGGCACGTGCAGCTTGGCGGCGACCACGTAGTTGAGCAGGGCGAGTACGATGAAGTTGAGCATGATCGTCACGATCACCTCGTGCGCGCCGAAGCGGGCCTTCATCACGCCGGGGATGGCACCGCACAGGCCGCCCGCGAGCGCCGCCGCCAGCAGGCAGACGACGACGGCGATGATCGTCGGGAAGCCGGCCGGGAGCCAGAGGCCCGCCAGCGCCGCCGCGAAGCCGCCCGCCGCGAGCTGGCTCTCGGCGCCGATGTTGAAGACGCCCGCGCGCAGGCCCAGGGCGACCGCGAGGCCGGTGAAGGTCAGCGTCGTCGCCTTGTACAGCACCTGCCCGGCGCCGTACGAGTTGCCCCAGGTGCCCTCCAGCAGCAGCCGGTACACCGCCGCGGGCGACTGCCCGAAGCTGAGGATGAGCAGGTCGCCGATGACGAGCGCGATCAGGAGCGCGACCACGGGCGGGAGGAGCGTCTCCTCCAGCGTGGTGCGGAAGGCCGCGCCGCGGGGGCGCGCCGGGCTCGCGGGGAGCGCGGATGTGGTCATGCGGGGTCCCTGTCGTGGGCGCCGGTCATGTAGCGGCCGAGGACTTCCTCGTCGGCCTGGGAGCGGGGCAGGATCGCCGCCAGGCGTCCGCCGTACATCACCGCGATGCGGTCTGCCAGCGCCAGCACCTCGTTCAGGTCGGCCGAGACGAGCAGCACTGCCTTGCCCGCCGCGCGCGCCTCGCGAAGCTGCCCGTGGATGAACTCGATGGCGCCCACGTCCACGCCCCGGGTGGGCTGCGCCGCCAGCAGCACGCGGAAGTCGCGGCCCATCTCGCGGGCGATCACGACCTTCTGCTGGTTGCCGCCGGAGAGGGCGCGCGCCGGCAGCTCCGCGTCTGCCGGACGGATGTCGAAGGTGCCGATCTTCTCGGCCGCGTTGGCGGCCAGGCGGTCGCGGTCCAGCACGCCGCCCGCGCCGGTGAAGCGGTGCTGCTGGCCGAGGACGAGGTTGTCGGAGATGGAGTAGTCCAGCACCAGGCCGCGGCGGTGGCGGTCCTCGGGGATGTGCGAGAGGCCGGCGTCGCCGCGGCCGCGAACGCCGGTGCGCGTCACGTCCGCCCCGCCGATGCGCACCTCGCCGCCCTGCGGCACGCGCAGCCCGGCGATGGCCTCGATCAGCTCCGTCTGCCCGTTGCCCTCCACGCCGGCGATGCCCAGGATCTCCCCCGGCGCCACGTCGAACGACACGCCGTCCACCACGGTCACGCCGCGCGAGTCGCGAACCGTCAGCCCGCGCACCTCCAGCGCCCCGGCCTCCGTCGATGCGAAGGAGGGGCCGCCTTCCGGCCGCACGTCCGCCGGGAGGAGGACGTCGCGGCCAACCATGGCGCGGGCGATGGCGGAGGGCGAGGTGGACCGCGTCGCCATGCGCTCCACCGTCCGGCCGTGGCGCATGACCGTCACGTCGTCGCTGATCTCCATCACCTCGTCGAGCTTGTGGGTGATGAGGATGACCGTCCCCCCGTCGTCGCGGACGCGGCGGAGCACGCTCCACAGCTCCTGCACCTCCAGCGGCGAGAGCACCGCCGTGGGCTCGTCGAGCACCAGGACCTTCGCGCCGCGGAAGAGCGTCTTCAGGATCTCCACCCGCTGCGCCTCGCCCACGCTCAGGTTGGAGACACGGCGGTCGGCGGGCACGCGGAGGCCGGAGCGCTCGCTCAGCGCCCGCACGTCCTCTTCCGCCTTGCGCAGGTCAAGCATGCCGCTGCGCGTGGGCTCGCGGCCGAGGACGACGTTCTCCGCCACGGTGAGCGTGGGGACGAGCATGAAGTGCTGGTGCACGATGCCCACGCCCGCCGCGATCGCGTCCGCCGTGCTCCAGCCCGTGACGTCGCGGCCGAAGATGCGGACGGAGCCTGCGTCAGGCTGGAACATGCCGCCCAGCACGCGCATGAGCGTGCTCTTGCCCGCGCCGTTCTCGCCCACCAGCGCGTGGATCTCGCCCGGCATCACGCGCAGCGAGGCGCCGCGGTTGGCCTGCACGGGGCCGAAGGCCTTGGCGATGGCGTCCATCTCCACCGCGGGCGCGGCGCCGGGCTGCCCGGCCTGCATAGTCGCTTCGCTCATTGGCCGTTGGGAACCTTGATGCGCCCGGCAATGATGTCCTGCCGGATCTGCTCGACGCGCGCACGCACGGCGTCGGGGATGAGCGAGCGGTTGTGCTCGTCGTACACGTAGCCCACTCCGTTCTCCTTGAGGCCGAACGAGCGCACGCCGCCGCGGAAGGTGCCGTTCTTGGCCGTCTGGATCGCGTCGAACACCGCCGCATCCACGCCCTTGACCATGCTGGTCATCACGTGGCCGGGCGCCTCGCTGTACTGGTCCGCGTCCACGCCGATGGCGTAGTTGCCCGTCTGCCGCGCCGCCTCGAAGACGCCCAGGCCGGTGGAGCCGGAGGCGTGGAAGATCACCTTGGCGCCGGCGCCGTACTGGCTCAGCGCCAGCTCCTTGCCCTTGCCGGGATTGCGGAAGGCCTCGGGCGTCACGCCCGCGTAGCCGGAGAGGACGCGGCAGTCCGGGCACACGTACTTGACGCCCGCCCGGTAGCCCGCCTCGAACTTGTGGATGAGGGGGATGTCCATGCCGCCCACGAAGCCGACCGTCTTGGACCCGCCCGCCAGCGCGGCGAGCGCGCCGACGAGGAACGAGCCCTCCTCTTCGCGGAACTTGAGCGCCTCCACGTTGGGCGGCGGCGGCAGCGGGTTGCCGGCGGAGTCGGTCGCCACGGCGTAGTCCACGCCCGCGAAGTGGACCTTGGGATACTCGTTGGCCAGGGCGTTCAGGTCGTCGGTGAAGATGAAGCCCACGCCGATCACCATGTCCGAGCCCTCGGCGGCCAGCAGGCGCAGGCCCGCCTCGCGGTCCGACCCCTCGCCCGGCTCGATGAAGCGGACGCGCGCGGCCAGGTCCTTCTCGGCCCGGGTGCCGCCCAGGTAGGCGCCGTCGTTGAACGACTTGTCGCCGCGCCCGCCAACGTCGAACACGATGCCCACGCGCGGGCCGTTGCCGGTGCCCTCGGTAGAGGCGGCGCCGCGGCGCACGAACAGCAGGCCCAGGTGCACGGCGAGCAAGACGCCCACCAGTATCAGCAGCCGTTTCATCAGGCTCCGGGTGATTCGTTGGGCCGCCGGGAGGCGCGCGGCCGTTGCGGAAGGCCGTCGAACGCGGGTTCTCAGCGGGAAAAGCGGTGCGGACATGTGCGGAAAGCGCTTGAAGCTGCCCACGGAACGCCCCGTACGTCAAGAGCGCGCCGTCGCCGGATCGTTACGAGCGGCGCGGCATCCGTTCCGTGGAGGCAAGATGGCGGGACCTCGGCCGCACGCCGTACCCCCGCGCCGCGAGAAGTTCGCCCACCACCGCGCATCCGCCGTGACGCGTCCGCAGCGGGGGGAAGCCTCGGAAGATGTGCGTCCGCCGAGGCGCGACGGGCTGCATCGCATCTACCGAATACACGCGGTGCACGTCGGCCGGGATGCGACTTCGGGGGGGGCCCCGTCGAAGCCGGATGATGCGCGGCCGTACATCTTCCGACGGACGGTAAAGGGGGTTCGGGAGATGCGCATCTACCTGCGTTTCCGAGGGATGGGGTATGCGGATTGCGAGGCGCCGCGCATCTCCCGAAAACGATGGAGGCCGCCGGCTCCGCCACGCGCGGGGCCGCCCGCCCGCCGCACCCGCGTGAACCGCAGGAATCTCGATGCCGCCGCGCCAGCCCGTGTCCGAACCGCCGCCGCCCGCCGCCGAGAAGGGCCGCATCCACATGCTCCGGGCGCTGGGCTCGCGCAACTACCGGCTGTACTTCGGCGGGCAGGGCATCTCGCTCGTCGGCACGTGGATGACGCGGATCGCCACGAGCTGGCTCATCTACCGGCTCACCGGGTCGGCGCTCCTGCTGGGCATCGTCGGCTTCGCGGGGCAGATCCCGTCGTTCGTCATCGGCCCATTCGCGGGCGTCCTCATCGACCGCTGGAACCGCCACCGGCTGATCCTGGTCATGCAGGCGCTGGCGATGCTCCAGTCGTTCGCGCTGGCGTGGCTCACGCTGGCGGGTACCATCACCGTGGCGCAGGTGCTGTGGCTGAGCGCCGCGCAGGGCGTGATCAACGCCTTCGACATGCCCGGCCGCCAGGCGTTCGTGGTGGAGATGGTGGAGCGCCGCGAGGACCTGGGCAACGCCATCGCGCTGAACTCGTCGCTGTTCAACATGGCGCGGCTGGTGGGCCCGTCCGTCGGCGGCGTGCTGATCGCGGCGGTGGGCGAGGGCTGGTGCTTCATGATCGACGCGATCAGCTACGTGGCCGTGATCGCCTCGCTGATGGCGATGAAGCTGGGGCCGCGGAAGACCGTGGAATCGAAGCGCGGGGCCGGGCTGGCGCAGCTGCGCGAGGGCTTCCGCTACGCGTTCGGGTCGCCGCCCATCCGCACCATCATCGTCCTCCTTGCGCTGGTGAGCGTGCTGGGGATGCCGTACACGGTGCTGATGCCCGTGATCGCCAAGGCAGTGCTGGGGGGCGGCCCGGCGGTGCTGGGCACGCTGATGGCCGCGTCCGGCGTCGGCGCACTGGCGGGGGCGATCCTGCTCGCGTCGCGACGGAGCGTGGTGGGGCTCGGAAGGGTGATCCCGGCGATGACGGCGCTGTTCGGGCTTGGGCTCGCGGCGTTCTCGTTGTCGCGCGCCCTGTGGCTTTCGGTGGCGTTCCTGGTGGTGATCGGCTTCGGGTTCATGGTGCAGACCGCCGCCAGCAACACCATCCTCCAGACCATCGTGGAAGACGACAAGCGCGGCCGGGTGATGAGCTTCTACACGATGGCGTTCATGGGGATGACACCCTTCGGCAGCCTGGTCGCGGGCTGGCTGGCGGACCGCATCGGCGCGCCGGAGACCATCCTGGTGAGCGGCGCGTGCTGCATCGCAGCCGCGGCGTGGTTCGCCACCACCCTGCCCCGCCTGCGCGAGGTCGTGCGCCCCATCTACCTGGAGAAAGGCATCCTCCCCGCCGCCGAGCCGACGCCCACGTCGCCGGTGTGATGCACCGCCGCCACAGCCGTGGGCGGCGTGTGCGAACGAGCGTCCCCCGCTTCGGCTCCGAGACGCGTACAACCCGCGTGTTTCCAGTGATTTACAAGAGCAACGGATCGGAATAGGCCGGCACGTAGCTTGCCCCCTCGCGCTTCGGTTGCTACACACCCGCGTTGCAGCTTTCTCCGAGCCGTCCATCGGCCCCGTTCCTCCGCCGGCTCCCCGGCACCCGCCACACCCGCCCCCCCGGGAGGTGCCATGAACCCCACACGCTTCGCCCGCCGACTGCCGCTCGCCCTTGGCCTGCTGGCGCTGGGCGCCTGCTCCGACGCCGTCGCGCCTGCTGCGCCGGCACCGCCTGCCGCCGCCCCCCACGGCTTGGCCGAGCTGACGTGCACGGCGAACCGCGCCGCGCGGACGGTGACGTGCGGCACGCCCTCTACGGGCGCGTCGGCGAACGTGATCCTGGGCAACCAGGGCCAGTACGTGCGGCTCGCCTCCAGCAACGTCGCGGTCGTGGCGGACACGTTCGCCTTCGACGCGACGGTGCAGAACCTGATCGCGCAGCCGCTGGGCACGACGGACTGGAACACGCTGGCGCCGCACGCCGCGGGCATCCGCGTCTTCTTCGCGTCCGGCCCGACGGCGCCGGCGGGGCTGGTGACGGTGGCGAACGCGGACGGGCTGGGCACCTTCACCGCCGCGGGGCAGCCTTACTTCCAGTACGACGAGGTGCTGCCGCAGAACGCCGTCTCCGCGGCGAAGCGGTGGAAGCTCCAGCTCGGGCCCGGGGTCACGTCGTTCACCTTCCGCGTGTACGTCTCGGCCGCGCTGCCGTTCGAGGGCGGGTACGTGGACGGCCTGCCGCCGCGCCTGGTGCTGGACCCGGGCGAGACCGCGACCGTCTCCCCCGTGGTCCGCAGCTTCGTGGGTGCCGCGCTCTCGGGCCAGACGGTCGGCTACGCGTTCGACGTCTCCGGTGTCGCCTCGGCCGACGGCTCGGGGAACGTGACGGCGGGCGACTCGATGGGCGTGGCGATGATGAGCGTGTCCAGCGGCCTTCGCCCCAGCCGGGCCGCGGTGAAGGTGAACGTCTGCCCGTCGATGGAGGTGGAGGACGGGGCGGCGGTGCCGGGATCGATCGTGCCGGCGGACTGCTGGGCGCCGTTCCGCAACGGTCCGGGACCGGCGACGGACTTCTACGGCGACATCTACCGGCTCCCGCTGGAGGCGGGCCAGAGCGTGACGATCATCCTCGACACCGGGCACAGCATGGACTCGTGGCTGACCCTCGCCGGGCCGGACGGGGGCGTGGCCGCGGAGAACGACGACGCGAACCCGGCGGACGCGCTTGACGGGTCACGCATCGACTTCACCGCCCCCGCCGCGGGGATGTACGTGATCGAGGCAAGCACCTCCTCCGCAGGCGCGACGGGCAACTACACGCTGGGCGTGACGATCCACTGAGGCGTACCACCGAGCGGCCGGACGACGCAGAGGGCCCGCACCGATGGCGCGGGCCCTCTCCGCATCTGCCGGAAGTCCGATCGGCGGAATCGTCTCACGGGGGGAGCGGCGGCGGAGCGGGCGGATTGCCGCGGAAGGCCACGCGGGGTTAGCATCCCCCGTCCCGAGAACGCTTCCAGAAGCCCGAGCGAATGACCGATACGTCCGGCCGTCACGACCCTTACGTCTCCCTGCGCAACCGCAGCTTCCTCTGGTACGTCGCCAGCACCGTGGTGATCACCCTGGCCCTGCAGATCCAGGGCACCGTGGTGAGCTGGCAGGTCTACGAGATCACCCGCGACCCGCTCTCGCTGGGCCTGATCGGCCTGGCGGAGGCGATCCCGTTCATCGCCGTGGCGCTGTACGCCGGGCACGTGGCCGACCGCATCAACCGGCTGCGCATGTCGATGATCTCCATCGTCGTGCTCGTCCTCTGCTCGGTCGCGCTGCTCTCGTTCACGCTGTACCCGCACCTGATCGCGGGCAAGCGCGTGTGGCCCATCTTCGCCGTGATCTTCGTGAGCGGCATCGCGCGCAGCTTCCTGCAGCCCGCCCGCACCGCGCTGATGGCCGAGATCGCGCCGCGCGAGCACTACGCGAACGCCGTGGCCTGGCGCACGTCCAGCTGGCAGGCGGCGGCGGTGGTCGGACCCGCGCTGGGCGGGCTCCTCTTCGGCTTCTCGGGCGCGCGGCTGGCGTACGCGGTCGATGCGGCGCTCACCATCCTCGCGGTCGTCACCCTCGCGGCCGTCGCGTACACGCCCGCGCCGCTGCCCCCGCGCGAGGGCACCGTGGCCGAGAACCTGACGGTGGGCATCCGCTTCATGCGCGGGCAGCCCATCCTGCTGGGGGCGCTCACGCTGGACCTGTTCTCCGTACTCTTCGGCGGGGCGGTGGCGCTGCTGCCCATCTTCGCCAGCGACATCCTGCACGTGGGCGCGACCGGGCTCGGCATCCTGCGCGCGGCCCCCGCGGTGGGCGCGGTGCTGATGTCGGTCTACCTCGCGCACCGGAAGATGCGGCGCGCGGGCAAGCTGCTGCTGGCGTGCGTGGCGGCGTTCGGGCTCACGATGATCGGCTTCGGCCTGTCGCGCTCTTTCGCGCTGTCGCTCTTCCTGCTCGCGGCCAGCGGCATGGTGGACAACGTGAGCGTGGTCATCCGCTCCACGCTCCTCACGCTGCTCACGCCGCCCGAGCTGCTGGGGCGCGTGTCGGCCGTGAACCAGATCTTCATCGGCTCCTCCAACGAGATCGGCTCGTTTGAGTCCGGCCTGGCTGCCAAGCTCCTCGGCACCGTCGCCTCGGTCGTCTTCGGCGGGATGATGACGCTGGGCGTCGTGGGCGTCATGGCCTGGCGCGTCCCGGAGCTGGCGCGGCTGGACGAGCTGAAGTAGGGAGATCTCGGATCGGGAGATGCGCGGCGGATGGGAAGCCGCGCCAGATGAGGGGGTGCTCGGCGGGAGATCAGAACACGTCGAAGTCGTAGTACCGCAGGATCGGGTGATGCACGGCCCTGCTTCGCAGCCATTCCGTCGCCAGCACGTCCGCGCCCAGCTTGGCGGCGGCGCGGTCGAAGACGGCCCAGCACAGCTTCCCGTTGTCCCAGCGCGAGCGATACTGGAGGCCGTCCACGTCCGGGTACCTCTCCAGATCGAGCGAGCGCAGCTCCGGCAGCCGTCGTACAGGTCGTCCGCCATGTCACGGGCGTTCAGGCCGAACGCGGTGAGTCCGCGGCCTTCCAGCTGCGCGAATCGGAGGTCCGCCGCCACCCGAAGCTGCGACAGGTCGCGCTTCTCCAGCATGGAGCGCGGGATCACGCGGACCTGCCCAGGACTGCGGATCACCGTCTCGATGACGGCGACCTCGCGCGTCTCGCCCAGGTAGCAGAGGCGGTACTCGCCGCCGGGCGCATCGAAGCGGTTCGCGGGCGGCTTCCCCGCCGCCGGCCCGAAGAAGATTGGATCCAGCCGGTGCGGGTGGACCCTCCAGACCACCTCTCCGGCAGAGAGGGTGACGACCGGCGGGTCCGCGGGAAGCCGGAACGGCATCAGGCCGCGCCCTGCGCCCCGAAGCCGCGCGCCCGGTCCACCGCGATCCGCCGCGTCCGCTCGTTCCCCAGGTCTTCCAGCAGCGTGCCCTCGCGCCCGTCCGGCGCGTCGGCGGCCAGCACGAGCAGAATCGCCCACGGGTCCTCGCCCGCATCGAAAGCGGCCAGCACGTCCGGGAGCCCGTCCCGCACCTGGCCGTCGGGCGTGAACTGGAGCGCCGGGAAGCCCCACTCGCCGTTGGAGAGGGGCAGCGCGAGCAGCTTGCCCCGGCGCACCCGCTGCTTGACCGCGGGCACTGTGATCCCCAGCACCTCGGCCACCTCGCCCGAGCTGAGCGCGCCGCCCAACCGCTGTACCAGCTCCTGCTTGCGCCGCGCGCCGCGGAGCAGCCGGACCGCGTAATCGTCTCCCACCGACAGCACGGCTTCCGGGTTCATGGAGACTACCTGCGCAAGCGTCTCCACTGGCGTCTCCAGCTCCACCAGCTCCACGAGGTCGCTGACGGACATCGACTGGAGCGAGGTCCGAATCTGGCGGCCCATCCGGCGGAAGAGCGCACGCCGCAGACGGCTCTCGTCGATCGAGCCGGCGCTCTGCTGGAAGGGATCGCGGCCTGTCGTCGCCCGCGCCGGCAACGGCTCCGCGGGTCGGGAAACCGTGAGCTTCTCCGATCGTCCAAGCTTCCCGGAGATCAGCTTCGTCATCTGACCAGCCTTTCGGTTGTAACAACATCCGCGCATCTTCCACAACCACAATCTACAAACGCGGACCGGGCTCCGCAATTCCTGTGACGATCCTGCGAACGACCAAGGGGAGCCGAGCATTCCGCCCGGCTCCCCTTCTGTCAATCCAGTCCCAACCAGAAGACGCTACCGCCCTTCGACCTTCAACGCGCGCGTGTGGCGGCGGAGGGTGCGGAGGACGAGATAGGTGACCAGGCCCAGGGCGAAGACGCCCCACCACAGCGGGCTCACGTCCACCCGGCGGCGGAAGATCGCCATCGACGCGACGTGCAGGACGAAATACGCGGTGGTGATGCCGAAGACGCCGGCGTACTCGCGCTTCAGCACGGTCTTGAGCGAGAAGGGCAGCGCGGCCGGCTTCCATCCGCCCAGCCGGGGGATGAACGGCGGGGTTCGCGCGGCCCACTCCTCGTACGCGGCGCCGTAGCGGCCGCGCAGGAACTCCTCCTCGGCCAGCATGATGCGCTCGTAGTACAGCCAGAACACCAGCGCCACGATGGCCGCCATCCACCACAGGCCGGGATACATCGCCGCGCCCATGTAGATGACGAAGTTGCCCAGGTACAGCGGGTGCCGCACCACGGAGTAGATGCCGGTGGTGTTCACCTGCTCCGCGAGTTGCCCGCGCGTGTTGCGGCCGGACGTGCCCGCCGGCGCGTGGCCCACGGTGACGCAGCGGATCAGCTCGCCGATGATGGAGACGGCAACGCAGAACGCCACCCACGCGCGATGGTGCTGCCAGGTGTCCGGGTTGCGCGCCGCGGGCAGCGAAGCGATCACCAGCAGCAGCAGCACGACCGGCGGATAGCTCCGCCAGCGGAACAGCCAGTTTCCCTCGCGTACCAGCTCTTCCCGCAGCGCCAAGTCCCCCTCCCGGTCCAGTGGTCGACGTTCTCCGCCGCGCCCGTGCCGGGTACGCGGCGTGCCCCCGCGCGACCATCGAGCCCGCGGTGGTGGTGAATGCGCGCAAAGCTACACGCCGTGCGCGCCGAAGTCGAGACGCACGGCTCCTGCGCCGGTGCGAGGCGATCCGCCGGGGCGGGGATCCACGAGCGCCCGCGGCGTATCCGTCGCGGCATCGTATCGGAAGAAGACGGGTGGGGAGATGCGGGAAGGCCTACAGGGTGACGACCTGCCGCGCCGGCCGGGCGCACGTTAGCGGCCCGTAAGCCGGGCATCGGTAGAGTTCGCCATTCCACGCGCCGCCGTCTCCCGGAGACCGCAGGTGCCGGCATCCGCGCCGGCCGGGCGACGCAAGCACCCGGTGTGGCATGCGGCTATCGCTTCCGTACCTCTCGCGCCCGACCTCCCGGCAAGCCGGGGACCCGTCCGCCGCCCAGCCCGCGGAGGCGGCGCGGGGTGCCCGGCCCCTGAACGTGCTCGCCTGGCCGGCATTCTCCAACCGCGCCGGGCAGCCGTACAACTGGCTCCTGTACAGCCACCTGCGCGCCAGGGGGGTGCGGGTGGACGAATTCTCCGCCGCACGCGCTCTCGCGCGCCGCGGCTGCCTGGTGCACCTGCACTGGAGCCCCACGTCGCGGGTGCGCAGCCCCGGCTTGGCCTCGGCCGTGCTGCGGAGCGCGGCACTGGTGGCGCTGCTCGCGTGGGTGCGGGCCCGCGGAGGGCGGGTGGTGTGGACGGCGCACAACGCGGTGGCGCACGACCGCGCGCCCCGGCCGCGGCTGGAGCGGTGGTTCTGGCGCGCCTTCCCTGGGTGCCTGGACGCCGTGCTCCACATGAGCGAGCCGGCCCGCGACGCGGTGTGCGACAGGTACCCCGCCCTGCGCGGCGTGCGCGCCTTCGTGGTGCCCCACGGCCACTACCGCACCGCGTACCCCATGGAGCTCGACCGCGCCGGCGCGCGCCGCCGCCTGGGCGTCGCGGCCCGTGCGCGTGTCCTCGCGTTCGTGGGGCAGATCCGCCCGTACAAGAACGTGGCGGCCCTGCTCGCGGCCTTCGCCGCCATTCCCGACCCGGACGCGGTCCTGCTCATAGCGGGGGAGATGAAGATGGGCGGCGAGGCCGAGGCCGTCCGGACCGCCGCGGCCGCCGACCCGCGCGTGCGGCTGGAGGAAGGGTTCGTGCCCGGCGGCGAGATGCAGATCTACCTGCGCGCGGCGGACCTGGCCGTCTTCCCGTACAGCGAGGTCCTCAACTCCGGCAGCGCGCTGCTGGCCCTCTCGTTCGACCGGCCGGTGCTGGTGCCCGCGCAGGGTTCGCTGTCCGAGCTGGCGCGCGACATGGGCGCCGACTGGGTGCGCACGTACACCGGCGAGCTGGCGCCGGGCGTCCTCGCCGCCGCGCTGGAATGGGCGGTCGGCACCCGCCGCTCCCCGTCGCCCTCCATGGAGCACCTGGACTGGGCGCGAGTCGCCGAGCAGACGCACCGCATCTACACCGAGCTGCTCGGCTGACGGCGCGCATCCCTCCCGCCCTGCGCACGTCTCCCACGTCGACGGCACGTTCGGCGTTGCCCGTGAGCCAGACGCGGACGCCGGCAGGTTGCGCCGCTGACGGCGAAGACCGCGGGCGTTATGGAAACGTAAGCTCCCCAGGGATACACTTGACGTTTGCCTCCGGCCGCGCGGCGCCAGGGGCGACGCGAGCCAACGTTAACCGGGAATCCGCAGGTGCCATTCGGACGTGCAGCACCGGGCCTCGCCATGGCCGCCACGCTCTGCGCCGGAACCGCCGCCGCGCGCCTGCCGGGCTCCTCTCCCGCACCCGCCGCACCGCGCGCAGTCTCCGCCACGCCGATCGCCGCGGGCGGCATCGCCGGGTGCGGGTGGACGGCGGACGACTCCACCGGGCGGCTGCTGGACGTCGTGCCCGGCACCGTCGCGGCGCTGGGCGACGAGGCGTACATGACGGGGTCCGACGAGGATTTCCGCGGCTGCTACGGGCCGGCGTGGGGGCGGCAGCTGGCTCGCACGCGGCCGGTTGATGCGAGCCAATCCGCCACCCGCCGGGGAGCCCGATGACCACGCCGTCTCTCGACCCGGGAACCAGGCGCTTCGGCAGGGCGCACGTGGCGCGCCTGGCAGGCTGGTTCCTGGTTACGGGCGTGCCGCTCTTCGTCTTCGGCTCGCTGGCCGAGGACGTGTGGACCGCGGAAGGCTTCGCGTGGGACGCGCCCATCCTGCGCGCGCTTCACCGCTTCTCCTCTCCGGCGCACGACCGGCTGATGATCATGGCGTCGGCCCTCGTCATGTGGCTGCTGCTGCCGGTGGTGCTGGTCGCGCTGGTGCTGCTGCTGCGGCGGGGGCTGCGGTCGCGCGCCATCTTCCTCGCCTTCGCGCTCGGCGGCGGCGAGGTGCTGAACCTGGGCGCGAAACTGCTCTTCCACCGCACCAGGCCCAGTCTTTGGCTGTCGCCCACGCCCGAGACCACGTTCTCGTTCCCCAGCGGCCACGCGATGGGCTCGGCCGTCATGGTGGCCGCTCTCGTGGTGCTCGCCTGGCGCACGCGCTGGCGCTGGGCGGTGGCCGTGCCGGGCACGCTGGTCGTGCTCCTGGTGGGCGTTTCGCGCGTGTACCTGGGGGTGCACTATCCGTCCGACGTCGTCGGCGCGTGGGCCGCGGCGGTGCTGTGGGTCTCCGGCTGTGCCACCGTGTTCCGGCGCGCGCTGCGAGTGCCGGAGCCGGTGGCGGGCGAGGCGCGCCAACGTGCCGCGTGAAGAGATTGTCTATGGTGGACCGGACGGGCGCCGGCCGGGAACGCCGGAAGGCCGCCCGTGTAGCCATGATTTCGCCGAACTCCAGCCATCGCCGCGCGCCCGGTCGGGACGCGCGGTCGTGTTTTTCCGCCACTCGAGCCGGGCCGCCGCAGCCGCGTGCCCGGCAGAACCATCACAGATGAGGTGGGTCCGTTGATGAACCGCTTTACCGCCGTTCCGCTGATGATCCTTGCCGTCGCCGGAACTGCGCACGCGCAGACCGGACGCCCCGGCGGACCGCCGGCTGGCGCTCCGCCCGCCGCCGCGGCCGCGTCGCAGGCCGCGGGCGAGATCCGCGGCACGGTGCGCGACGCCGCGAGCGGAGCCGCGCTGGGCGGCGCCAGCATCGCCGTGCGCCGCTCGGCAGACAGCACGCTGGTCACCGGCGGCGTCACGCGGCCGGACGGCGCGTTCCGCATCCAGGGGCTGCGGCCCGGCGCGTACTACCTGCGCGTGAGCCGCCTGGGCTACACCACCGGCACCGTGGCGCACGCCGAAGTAACGGCGGCCGCCCCCGGGGCCGACGTGGGCGTCGTTCGCCTGTCCGCCGGCGCCGTGGCGCTCCAGGGCATCACCGCCAGCGCCGAGCGCTCCAGCACGACGGTTACGTCCACGCCCGACAAGACGGTGGTGAGCACCCGCGACATGCCCACGGTCACGGGCGGCACCTCCACCGACGTGCTGCGCAACGTGCCCGGCGTGGACGTGGACGCCGACGGCAACGTGAGCCTGCGCGGCAACTCCAACGTGGCCATCCAGATCAACGGCCGCCCGTCCACCCTCACCGGCGCGGCGCTGGCGAACTTCCTCAAGCAGCTCCCGGCCAACCTCGTGAACCGCGTGGAGGTGGTGCCCAACCCGTCGGCCAAGTACGACCCGGACGGCATGGGCGGCATCGTGAACGTGGTGCTCAAGCAGAACGCCGACCTGGGCACCAGCGGCGGGGTGAGCGCGGGCGCGGGCACCGGCGGCCGCTACAACGCCTCGGGCAACCTGGCGTCGCAGACGGGCGCGCTCACGCTGTTCGGCAGCTACGGCTTCAGCCGCGAGACGCGCAACCAGACGGGCTTCTCCTCGCGCGACCAGCACTTCGACGGCGTACCGCAGACCTTCCTGGACCAGGAGATCACCGGCGACGG
Organism: Longimicrobiaceae bacterium; assembly: GCA_035696245.1. Lineage (NCBI taxonomy): Bacteria > Pseudomonadati > Gemmatimonadota > Longimicrobiia > Longimicrobiales > Longimicrobiaceae > Longimicrobiaceae bacterium. The sequence continues at coordinate 22,987 of DASRQW010000153.1, forward strand.
CGGGCACACCTCGCACACCGTGAACGGCAGCGCCGAGTACAAGCTGGGCGATGCCGACGTGCTGTCCGGTACCGCCATGTACAACCACGGCCGCGAGTCCGGCGACAACGCCAGCGACTTCCGGCTGTTCGACGCAGGTCGCGCCCTCACCGGCAGCTACCTCCAGCGCACGTCGGGGCGCGAACTGCAGAACAACGCGGATGCCACGCTGTCGTACAAGCACAGCTTCGCCCCGCGCGACCACGAGCTCACGGCCGACCTGGACCTGAACCGCTCGGCCGAGGACGGGCTGGACACGTACGCCACCATCCCCGGTGCCACGCCGCCTCCGTCGCTGCTGGGCGACTCCCGCAACGACCTGCGCGCCGTGACCCGCCGCGCGGAGATGACGGTGGACTACAGCGCGCCGATGTTCGGCGTGCAGCTGGAGACGGGCTACAAGGGCACGCTGCGGCGCCTGGACAACGCGCTCACGGTCGATTCGATCTTCGGCGGCGCGGCGGACCCGTCGCGGCGGCAGGTCAACGACTTCCGGTACGACGAGAACGTGCAGGCCGTCTACGCGCTGCTCACGCGCGGGGCGGGCAGCCGCCTGACCCTCCAGGGTGGGCTGCGGCTGGAGCGCGCGGCCACCACGTTCCACCTGGCGGACAGCGCGCAGGCGTTCCCCAACGACTACAACAGCCTCTTCCCCAGCGCCGCGGCCACCTACCGCCTGAGCGACAACGACCAGCTTCACGCCAGCTACAGCAAGCGCATCCAGCGCCCGCGCCCGGGCATGCTCAGCCCCTTCCCGGAGGCCGAGGACCAGTACAACGTGCGGGTCGGCAACCCCCACCTGCGCCCCGAGTACACGCACTCGTACGAGCTGGCGTACCAGCGGTCGATGTCGTTCGGCTCGGCCAGCGTGACGCCCTTCTACCGGCACACGGTAGATGCGGTGCGGCGCCTGCGCACCATCGACGCGAACGGCGTCTCGGTGAGCACCTTCGCCAACGTGGCGACGGCGAACAGCTGGGGCACCGACCTGAACGCCCAGGTCCGCGCGGGCAGCCGCTTCTCGGCCACCGCGGGCGCGAGCTTCTTCAAGGTGGTCACCGACGGCAGCTCCGGCGCCACCGACCTGTCGAGCAGCGCCTTCGCGTGGAGCGCGCGCGGGAGCCTGAACTACAAGGTGCGGCCGGGCACCGACGTGCAATTCTTCGAGAGCTACCGCGCGGCCACCGACGTGCCGCAGGGGCACCAGGGCGCGTTCAGCATGGCGAACCTGGGCATCCGCCAGAAGCTGAACGAGCAGGCGTTCCTGAACGTGCGCGTCACCGACCCGTTCAACACCATGCGCTTCTCGTCCCAGAGCTTCGACACCGGGTTCACGCAGATCAGCGAGCGGCGCTTCAACTCGCGCGCGCTGTACGTGAACTTCAGCTACAATTTCGGCCACGCGCCGCGCCTCAAGCAGCCCCCGCGCGACGAGGAGCCGCAGGCGCCGCAGGGCGAGCCCTGATCGCACGACGGCACGTCGGCGATGGATGACAGAAGCGGGGACGATGGCGATGCCGTCGTCCCCGCTTTTCTTTTCGCATTGTCATCTACGGAACCGCGCTCCACGCGATGAGCATCCTCCCACGTCGGCATCTTCCGATGATGGCATTCTGTCCGGAATTCGGCCGGTCGGTTCCAGCCCAAGGCCCACACGCGATTCTTGCGGCGGCCGAATGAGCGCGCTACACTCGCAGCGATAATTGTTTAGGCGTCAAGTCTTTCGCAGCGGGACGGCGGAACGAACCGGGGCTCCTCCATGATCTTGCCGGGCGTGACGGGAGAGCGGGGTTCGCCTCACGCGCCGTAACGCAGGCGCCTTCACAAGCCATTCATCCAACCAGCCAAGGAACGAAGCCGATGAAGAAGCTGAAGCTGGAAATCGATCAGCTCGCGGTGGAGTCGTTCACCACATCGCCGGGTATGGAGGGGCACGGTACCGTGCAGGGCTTCGGCACGCAGTTCGGGCGCACCTGCGGAGCCGTCAACACCTGCGGCCCGCAGACGTGCGGCGACATGTACTGCGTGATCGACACGGGGGACGCGTGCGGCGGCACCGTGGGCTGCCCTGCTCCCACCGTGGGCTGCCAGCCGCCCAGCGGAATGCTGAGCTGCGTGGGCTGCACCACTCAGAACTACACCAACGCCGGCGGCGACACCTGCGACTTCTGCATGAGCTTCGGAAGCGACATCCCCGCGCGCTGCCCCTGCCCGTAGCCGCGCGGCGGCCACCTACCGGCGGCGGACGTTCCTCCGTCCCGGTTTTCATCTTTCCATCCAACCTTCCGGAGACACGATGCCCAAGCTGAAGCTGAACCCGGATCTGCTCGCGGTTGAGTCGTTCGACGTCGCGCCCGCCCGCCGCGAAGGCACGCCCGCCGCCGAGATCTGGCCGCAGGTGCCCATCCCCACCGGCTGGGGCGACACCTGCGTGTTCCTGGGCCCCTGCGGCACCAACTGACGCATACAGACTATCCCTCCACCTCGGACGGCTGAACGACCGCGGCCCCCGGCGAGTGATGCGCCGGGGGCCGTTCGTCTGTCCGTTGGGAAGATCCAAGCAGCTCGGATGATGCGTCCTCGAATCGACCGTGCGATCCACCGAATGGGCGGGGCAGCGCCGAACGACGAAGGGCCGCCCATCGCGACCGGCCCTT
>DASRQW010000154.1 GCA_035696245.1 Longimicrobiaceae bacterium
GAGGTCAGGGGTTCGATTCCCCTCGGCTCCACTGTAGGAACGAGTGGATGTGAGGTGGGGTGGCCGAGTGGCTAATGGCAGCAGACTGTAAATCTGCCGGGCACAGCCCTACGTAGGTTCGAATCCTACCCCCACCACTCATGCTGGTCAGCGGTACCGGGCGGTTAGCTCAGTTGGTTAGAGCGCCACGTTGACATCGTGGAGGTCACAAGTTCGAGTCTTGTACCGCCCACTGACGTCGCACGCATAGATGGTCCCGGGGCCGTAGCTCAGATGGGAGAGCGCTGCAATCGCACTGCAGAGGTCAGGGGTTCGATTCCCCTCGGCTCCACTAGGTCGGGCGAACGATGCCACTGTAGCTCAGGGGTAGAGCACTCGATTCGTAATCGAGCGGTCGTCGGTTCAAATCCGACCAGTGGCTCTGGTCAACAAGCGGCCTTCTGGTTAGCTTAGGAAGCCCGTGCGGGAGTAGCTCAGTTGGTAGAGCATCAGCTTCCCAAGCTGAGGGTCGCGGGTTCGAGCCCCGTCTCCCGCTCTGTTTGACAACGTGGAAATCTCTCACCCGTAGAGAAATAGACCCTGTAAAAGGGATCGGGTCGCGGTCGGTTTAGGTCGGTCGCGTTTTCTGCCCCTTGGTGTAATTGGCAACACGCCTGACTCTGGATCAGGAAAGTCCAGGTTCGAGCCCTGGAGGGGCAACTGGTTTGGCAGATGGAGAGGTGGGTGAGTGGCTAAAACCAACGGTTTGCTAAACCGTCGCATCCAAAAGGTGCACGCGGGTTCGAATCCCGCCCTCTCCGCTCAGCCGTGGACCGGTGTCCGAGCGGCTTAAGGAGCACGATTGGAAATCGTGTGGGGTTAACAGCCCTCGTGGGTTCGAATCCCACCCGGTCCGCTCGTCGGCAGGTGTAGTATCGCAGTGTGGTTCAGGGTAGCATCCGGGATTTCGGGACGTGGCTCAGCCCGGTAGAGCACTCGCTTCGGGAGCGAGGGGTCGCCGGTTCAAATCCGGCCGTCCCGACTGTGGTTTGGAGGCGTAGTCTAATTGGTAAGGCACCGCACTCGAAATGCGGCGGGCGCAAGCCTTTGGGGGTTCGAGTCCCTCCGCCTCCGTTGTCGTCCTCCCAACGAAATCAAGCCCCGCGGCTCTCACGAGCGGCGGGGCTTTTTCGTGTCCCTGTGCGTCGGCCGCGGCGGACCGCCGTCCGAACGATCTGGCGGAGCGTGTGGCGCGAGCCGATCTTCCAAGCTCTTCGCACACGACATCGATCACGGCCGAGTGCCGATCCTCTCTGCGAGCCGACCCCATGACCGTCGAACGAGCTGGTGCGGATGCGCTTCCGGTGCAGCGCTGCAAATGGGCGGGGAGCGACCCGCAGATGCAGGCGTACCACGACGAGGAGTGGGGCGTGCCCGTGCGCGACGGCCGGGCGCTGTGGGGGAAGCTGGTGCTCGACGGCTTCCAGGCGGGGCTGGCGTGGATCACCATCCTGCGAAAGCGCGAGGCGTTCCTGCGAGCCTTCCAGGGCTTCGATCCGGAGGTGGTGGCACGGTTCGGTGAGGAGGACGTGGCGCGGCTGCTCCAGGATCCCGGCATCGTGCGGTCGCGCGCGAAGATCGGAGGGGCGATCGGGAACGCGCGGGCCTATCTGAAGATGGCGGAGGCGGGGGAGGATTTCTCGGCGTTCGTGTGGGGCATCGCGGGCGGGGAGCCGATCGTGAGCGACGGGGTGACCGTGCCGGCGAAGACGCCGCTGTCCGAGGAGATGTCCGCGGCGCTGAAGAAGCGCGGGTTCAAGTTTGTGGGCCCGGTGATCGTCTACGCCTGGATGCAGGCGACGGGGATCGTTAACGACCACGTCGCCGGCTGCTTCCGCCGTGACGTTGGCGGTCACGTGAGCTAGCGTCCGGCCGGGAGGACATTCGGGGCCGCGCATCTCCCGTGCGGAGGTGGACTGACCCCATCGAAGGACGCGGATCGAGACGGGTGTCGGTTGCCATCATCCGAAACGTCGAGTGAACGACGAAATAGGCTTCGGCCGAGCTGGCCGGGGGCTGTTTTCGTTGGGAGCTGCGGGGGCTTTCGCACCGTGTCGTGAGAGCCGTGGCGTCGGTTCGATGTGCGGTTGAGAGTTGGGCGCGTAGCAGGGTGGAAGCCGTTCCGGAGGATGGGGCGTCCTCTTGCGGGGACGCGGTTGACACCTGTGGGAAACACTTGTAGGTTCGGTAACATTTTTGATGACAACATCTTAGCATTCACCGACAATGCTGGGACGAGTGCCTGCGGGCGGCGCTCTCCCGTTGAAGGGATCGTGCGACATGATGCTTCGCCGTCTGGATGACCGGGACCTCAAGCTGGTGCTGGCGGCTCCGCCGGAGTGGCTGGGCGAGGGAGCCGAAGGGGCGCCGGAGTGGATCCCGGCTAAGGCGGCGCGGAGCCCGGCCGGGGCGGAGGCGGGTGCGGCCGAGCGGGTGCCCGCGGTGATGTTCGTGGCCGACGTGGCGGCGGACAACACGGCGCGCGTGGCGAACGGCAGCGTGGTCGCGGGCGCGGGCCCCGCCGCGTGGCGCGAGGAGGCGCTCCGCACCGCCCGCCGGCGCGAGCTGCCGGACAAGCTGCTGCGCTTCTTCGAGGAGCTGAACCTGGCTGAGGGCGAGGCCGAGGTGTACCGCGCGGTGGCGGTGAACGCCGTGCGCATCGTGGGCGCGCACACGGGCCTGGTGCTGGTGCGCGACACGTGTGCGCCGGGGCACCTGCGCGTGGCGGGCGGCTCCGCGGGCGCGGTGCGCGAGGCGATGGTGCCGCGGCTGGAGCGCTTCGGCAAGCCGGGGCTGATCTGCGCGGTGCAGGCGCGGAGCGGCGGGCACGACTCGCCCATCGCCGAGCTGGCGCCGCTGGCGGGGGACCGGGCGACGTCCACCCTCGCCCACGTGCCCTTCGGCGACGGCGGGGTGCTGATGCTGACGGAGCGGCGCGACGAGCGGGTGTTCGAGGGCGAGGACTGGGACATGCTGCGCGCGTTGGCCCTGCAGGGCGAGATGGCGCTGCGGCGCGTGCGCCTGCTGGAGAGCGTGCGAAGCCTGGCGCTCACCGACCCGCTCACGGGCTTGGCGAACCGCCGGCAGATGGACGTGGTGATGGGCTACGCCTGGGCCGCGGCGCAGCGCGGCGAGGGACTGGCGGTGATCGTGATCGACCTGGACGACTTCAAGGCGGTGAACGACCGCCGCGGCCACCTGGTGGGCGATGAGCTGCTGCGCGCCGTGGCCGAGGCCCTTCGCGCGGAGGCCCGCGGCTCCGACACCGTCGTGCGCTACGGCGGCGACGAGTTCCTGGTGATCCTGCCCGGCGGCGACGCGCCCGGCGCCCGCGCGCTCATGCGGCGCGTGCGCGCGCGGCTGGACGGCCGCGCGGAGCTGAGCCACGGGATCGCGGTGCACACGCCCGCGCACTCGTGCGCGGAGGAGCTGATCCGGGATGCGGACCGGCGGCTGTACGACAACAAGGCGGCCCGCGCCGCATCGGCGCCCATCCTCGGGGGCTGAGCGCGGGGTGCACGGAGGACGCCGTCCGCCGTTCATCTACCGAAACATGCAGGGAAGACGAGAACGTCCCGCCGGCCAATGAGCCGGGGGGACGTTTTGTCGTGCGGTGGATTGGATTCGTCGTCCGAGCCGTCGGGCGTCGGAGGAGGCGGCGAAGATGCGTCTACGGGAGGGCTTCGCGGAGGTCGTGGATGTTGGCGAAGCCGGGGAGGAGGCCGCACTCGGCGTAGTCGTCGTCGTCCTGGTCGCTGGCGGCGGGGGTGTCGAGGACCTGGAGGAAGATGTCCACGATCTCGGGATCGAACTGCGTGCCGGCGAACTTGCGCAGCTCGGAGCGCGCGTGGTCCTCGGTGTACGCCTCCTTGTAGCTGCGGCGCGTGACCATGGCGCAGTACGCATCTACCGCGGCGACGATGCGGGCGGCCACGGGGATCGCATCTCCCGCCAGCCCGTCGGGGTAGCCGCTGCCGTCGTACCACTCGTGGTGGTGCAGCACGACCTGCGCGACCGACCGCAGCGCGGGGATGGTGCTGAGCAGGTCGTGGCCCACGCGCACGTGCGCGCGCATAAGCTCGCGCTCTTCGGGCAGCAGCGGGCCGGGCTTGTTGAGCACGCCGTCGCTCACGCCGATCTTGCCCACGTCGTGCAGGAGCGCGGAGTAGCAGACGAGCGACTGCTCGTACGGCTCCAGCTCCATGCGGCCGGCGATGAGGCGGGCGTAGCGCGACGCCATCTCGCAGTGGCCGTGGGTGTACGGGTCCTTGGCCTCCACCGCGTCGGCCAGCATGGTGACGGTGGAGACGTACGCGCTCTGGAGCTCTCGCTCCAGGTGGCGGTTCTCGACGGCCACGGCGGCCTGGCTGCCCACGCTGAGCAGCGAGTCGATGTCGGCCTGCTCGAACTCGCCGTCCTTGTCTGCGGCGATGAGGATGCCGTCCAGGTTCTTGAGCAGCACCACGGGGGAGATCACGCAGTTGCGGAATCTCTCGCTCTCTTCCGGCTCGGGCAGCGGCCCCAGATCGCCCGCGGCGTTGCAGACGATCGCGCGGTTCTCGTCCAGCACGCGCCTGCACAGCGCGCGCACGTATGGCGACACGGGCGCGCCCGGGTACTCGCCCACGTCCACGGCGGCGCGCACGCGGGGCTCGTCGCGGTCGCCGCGCCAGGTCACGTACAGCCCGCGCGTGGCGTGGGTGATGGTGAGGCACGCCTTGAGGATCAGCTCGTAGACGTTGCCCGCGAAGAGCGAGCGGTGGATCTGGCCGATGGCGGCGTGCATGTGCTCGGCGCGGCGAAGCTGCCGCTCGGCGTCTTCGCGGGCGCGGCGGGCCTCGTCGCGCGCGTGGTTCAGTTCGGCGTCCAGTGCGCGCAGCAGCTCGCGCGCCTCGTCCAGCTCGCTCTGCGACGCCGACAGGTCGCCGCGCGCTTCCTCCAGCTCGCCCTGCATCTCCCGCCGCTCTTCGTGGTAGGCGCCGGCGGCCTCGGCCAGGTGGTGCAGCACGGGGTCGCCGCCGCCCGCGGACGGCGATGAGGCCAGGTCGTGCGCGGTGGGGTCGGCCATCGCCAGCTCCAGGTGTGCCGGTGGGACGCGGGGTCTTGGCGCAGGCGCGGCGGGGCATTTCGCGTGCCCCGGAGAGGGCACGCCGCCGTCGTGAAACCATTTGTTTGCAGGGAGATGCGAATCTGCCGGCAAACGCTGGAATAGCGGCCGGTTCGATGGGGACGATTCGTTCGATGCGGAAGGGCGTGGCGAATGCGCGTCGGCGGACGGACGAGCAGGGATTCGCGTGTGGCAAATACGTCTGCGTGGGCGGGCGTCCCTCGGATCGGTCGCGGTGGATGCAGCGGGTTGAGACGGAAACGAGAAGCGCCCCTCGGCCGGATGGCGGAGGGGCGCTTGGCGTCGGACGATGCGGGTCAGGCGCCGCCCTGCCGCTCCAGGCGGACGGCGTCCACCTCTTCGGGGGTCCACTCGTTGAGGCGGTCGATCTCGGCGCGGATCTCGGGGTGCGGCGAGTGCTCGCACTCGATGCGGCGCTCGCGGGCGGCGAAGGCCACGCCGCGGGCCTCGTCGTACCGCTCCGCGTCGAGGTAGGCGTGGATCAGCGTCTCGTACACGAGCGGGTGCGGGTACACGCGCAGCAGCTCGCGCAGGCGCGGAACGGCTTCGCGGCGGCCGGGCACGGTGGTGATCTCCATCGACAGCAGCTCGTCGGACACCTGCTGGCGGCGGGTGAGCAGGCCGGCCAGCGACTCGTCGAACTTGCTGGTGTCCATGTCGCCCATCGCGCGCTCGTTCGGCGGCTCGCGGTTGAACGCCGCGTTCATCAGCGACGACGCCGGCGGGCGGTCGCCGCCGTGCTTGCCGCTCTTCCCGCCCTTCACCCAGTCCAGGATGCCCATCTGCTGCCTCGCGTGTGAGACGGGGCAGGTGCGGACGGGCGTCTCGGCCCGGCGCTGCCCGCCGTACGGTTGCTTCCGGTGCTTCTCGCGCCCGGGATGAGCAAGGAGCGGGCCGGGTGGATGCTGCTCGTCCTGGTGACGTCGCGACGGCGAAGATGCGGATGTGTGTGGGTCGCGCATCGCCGGGATCGCCGGGGGTGTGAAACCCCCGGCTGGGGACTGCGGTCGTCCTGCGGACGAGGTTTTGGGGCGGGCAGGGGATGTGGCGCATCTCCCGAATGCATCGGCGGGTGCGCCGTCGGCCGAGTCGGGACGGGGAGGGCCGTGGGATGCGGAAAGGAGCCGATGTGATGAATCGCACCCCTAAAAACCTAAGGCGTCGCCTTGGTTTAGGCGGCGTCTTGTAGGATCGTCGGATAGCGTTACTCCATCTCGACCTGGCGGACTTCGACGATCTCGGGGAGGTCGCAGAGGCGCTGGATCACGTCGGCGGGGACGCGCCCGTCCACGGAGACGGCGGCGAGGGCTTCGCCGCCCACATGCAGGCGCGCCTGGTGGTACTCGGCGATGTTGACGCCCGCCTCGCCCAGCAGGGTGCCCACGCGCCCGATCACGCCGGGCACGTCGCGGTTGCGCAGGACCACGAGCGTGCCGCGCGGCGCCACGTCCACGCGGAACGCGCCGATGCGCACGATGCGGCCGTGCGTCTCGCCCAGCAGCGCGCCGCCCACGCGCACGCTGCGGTCGCCGCCCTCCAGCCGCAGTTCGATCTCCTCGCCCAGTTCGCCGCGCTTGGCCACGTGCGCCCACGCGGTCTCGATGCCGCGCTCGCCCGCCACATGCTGCGCGTTGACCAGGTTGATGGCGCGCCGCTCCACCACGTCGCGCAGCACGCCCTGGAGCGCGGCCAGCAGCAGCGGGCGCGGCGCCTCTTCACGCGGCCCGGAGTACCGCAGCTCCAGCGAGCTGAGGCCGCCGGGCACCAGCGCGCGCCCCAGGCGCCCCAGCCGGTCGGCCAGCGCCAGCAGCGGCCGCAGCTCGCCCCAGCCGGCGCCTCCCACGCCCGCGGCGTTGAGCGCGCTGCTCAGGTCGCCGGTGACCAGCGCGTCGCGGACGGCGGCGCACGCTTCCATCGCCACGCTGCGCTGCGCGTCGGTCGTGCTGGCGCCCAGGTGCGGCGTGAGGAGCACGTTCGGCAGCGTGCGCAGCGGGTGGTCGGCGGGCAGCGGCTCCACGGAGAACACGTCGAGGGCGGCGCCTGCGATGCGGCCGGTGCGGAGGGCATCGACCAGCGGCTCCTCGGCGACGATGCCGCCGCGGGCGAGGTTGAGGACGATGGCCTGGCGCCCCAGCCGCGCGATCTCGCCCGCGCCGATCATCCCCAGCGTCTCGGGCGTGAGCGGGACGTGGACCGAGAGCACGTCGGCGCGCTCCAGGGCGTCCGCCAGGCGCTCGGCGCGCTCGGCGCCCATCTCGTCGAATCGTGCCTGGGCGACGTACGGGTCGTACGCGACCACGGTCATCCCGAACGCCCGCGCCCGCCGCGCCACCTCGCCGCCGATGCGGCCCAGGCCCACGAGCGCCAACGTGCGCCCGCGGATCTCGTCGCCGCCAAGCTTGGAGCGGTCCCATCTACCGTCCTCCATGGACCGCGCGGCCTGATGGACGTGGCGCGCGAGCGAGAGCAGCACGCCGAACGTCAGCTCCGCCACCGACACGGTGTTGCCGCCCGGCGCGTTGATGACGGCGATGCCCAGCTCGGTGGCGCGGGGGATGTCCACGTTGTCGACGCCCACGCCGGCGCGGCCCACGACCTTGAGCCGGTCGCCGCGCGACAGCAGCTCGCCGGTGATGCGCGTGGCGCTGCGGCCCACGATGGCGTCGTAGTCGCCGATGCGCTCCAGAAGCTCGGCCGCCGGCAGCGTGGGCACCTCATCGACGGCGATGTCCGGGTGGCCGCGCAGCAGGGCGGTGCCCTCGGGGTCCACCTCGTCGGTGACGAGGACGCGGAAGCGAGGCGCGCTCACGGCAGCACCTCCGCGAGTTCGTGGAGCAGCGCGTTCAGTCCCTGCAAGTCGTGGTCTCCCATGTGGCCGATGCGGATGGTGTTCGCCTTCAGCTTCCCGTATCCCCCGCCGATCGTCCAGCCGCGCGCCGCCAGCCGCTTCACCACGTCGTCGCCCGCGAGCCCGTCCGGCAGCGCGAGGGTGGTGACGGTGGGCGAGCGGAAGCCTTCCGGCGCGAAGAGGGAGAGGCCGTGGGCGGCGCCGTCGGACTCCGCCCAGGCGTGGGTGCGGGCGGCCATGGCTGCGTGGCGCGCGGCGCGGGCGGGAACGCCCTCGCCGGCGATGCGGCGGGCCTGTGCGACGAGCGCGTAGACGAGACTCAGCGCGGGCGTGGTGGGCGTCTGGTGCTTGGTGTGGTAGCGGTCGAACTCCAGCAGGTCGAAGTAGTGGCCGCGGCCCGGCAGCGTGGCGGCGCGGGCCATCATCCGCTCCGACGCGGTGCCGAAGGCGAGCCCCGGCGGCAGCGCGAGCGCCTTCTGCGAGCCGGTGAGGAAGAAGTCGATGCCCCACTCCTCCGCGCGAATCTCCATCCCCGCCACGCTGGTCACGCCGTCGGCCAGCACCAGCACTTCATCGCTCGTGGCCTTCTCCGCCTCGCGCACGGCGGCGGCGATGTTCGGCAGCGGGTTGAGGACGCCGGTGGAGGTCTCGGAGTGCGCGAGGGTGACGGCGTCGAAGCCGCCGGCGCGCAGGCGGCGCTCCACCTCGGCGGGCTCGTGCGCGGCGCCCCACGGCACCTCGTACGTCTCCACCTCGCGCCCGCAGTCGGCCACCAGGTCGCGGAAGCGCTCGCTGAACGCGCCGTTGACCAGCGACAGCGCCCGCCGCCGCACGCCGTTGCGCACGGCGCCTTCCATCAGCCCCGTGGCGGACGAGGACGAGACGTACACCGGCCGCGAGGTGCCGAACACGGCGCGCAGCACCGGGTCCGCCTCCGCGAGCAGGGCGGAGAACTCCGCGCCGCGGTGGCCGATCATGGGCTGCGTCTGCACGGCCAGCACGTCCGGGTGCACCTCGGTGGGACCGGGCAGGAAGAAGCGGCCGAACGCGGTCATCTCGCCATCTGCGGTTGCGCGGGAACGGATGTGTACGGGGGCGGGTGCCTGCGGGGAGAATAGCCGTGAGCGATGCTCAGTCAAGCGGCGGCGGGCATCGGCCGATGCGGCATAGATGCGGAGCTACTTCCCGCCTGCGCGCAGCAGTTCGGCGTGCTGCACGGTCTTGAGCCGGTCCGTCTCATCCAGCCTGCGCCACGCGTACCAGGCCGCGGCGGCGAGCAGGAGCAGGGCGACGGTGGACTTGAGGGCGACGTGATCCACATCAGGGTTCAGCGGGCCGTAGACCCGCTTCCGCAGGAAGACGTTGACGGCGACCGCGAGCACCAGCGCGTTGAACACCCATCCACGGCAGATGCGCAGCCTGCTCCGGCCGTACTCCAGGATGGGGATGAACCGCTCTCCCTGGAGGAGCGTGTGCCGCGCGGAGTGGTACGCATCCGTCGCCTCGTCGTACGCGGTCGGCTTCCGGGTCGCAACGGCCAGATCCACCAGCCGGCCCGCCCCGGAGCCAGTAGTGGAGGGCGGCTCCAGATGCCGGCGGGCCGCGATGCGGCGGACGTCTTCGAACAGCGCGTCGGCCAGGCGGTCGGTTACGATGCCGAGCAGATAGGTGACGGCGAGCAGCGGGATCGCGGCGGCCGCGTCGTTCGGACGTAGCCAGGCGATGGAGTCCCAGCCGAAGAACGCCAGCACCAGCAGGACCACCCACGCCATCGCGCCGACGCCGATCACGATCAGCTCGACGAACAGGTTCGTTGTGCTCATCCGCATGCTCGGGTTCGGGGGATGAGAGACGCGCGGCTGGCAGGCGGTCAGCCAATGGCGGGCGAGGTATGGCGAGGAGGCGGGAGATGGACATCTGCCGGACGGCCCCGCATCTCCCGAGATCGACGCCCGATGGGCTCAGCCGGAGAGGCCGGGGCGGTCGAGGAGGGTCATCATCGTGCCGAGCATGGTGGCGACGTGCTTCTCGGTGCCGTTCTCGACCATGAACGCATCGGCGGTGCAGACGGTGACGGTGCGGCCGGCGCGGACCACGTGCGCCCGGGCGATGAGAAGCTCGCCGCGCGCGGGGGCCATCAGGTTGGTCTTGAACTCGATGCTGAGCACCGCCGCGTCGGCCGGCATGAGGCTGAAGGCCGCGTAGCCGCACGCGCTGTCCAGCACCGTGCTGACGATGCCCGCGTGCAGGAAGCCGTGCTGCTGGCTCAGGTCCGCGTGGTACGGCATCTCGATGTCCACCTCGCCCGGCGCGACGCGCACCAGCCGCGCGCCGATGGTCTCCATCACCCGCTGCCGGGCGAAGCTGTCGCGCACGCGGGCTTCGAACGCGGGGTCCTGCGGCTGGAACGGCATACGGGGCTTCCGTCGGGCGAGATACGCGAGGTAATGCGGACGCGACAGAGTTGCGCTTCGTGGCAGCGCGCGCAACCGCATGTAGGCAGGTTCCGATGCGCGGCCCCGATTCCGCTCAACAGCCACGCCGGTGCCGGAGGCCGACGTCCATCTACCCACCGGGTCCCGCTGCCATGTCAAGGGTGGAAGATGATTTCCTCTCGGATCGTGCGGATCGCATCTTCCAGTGGCAGGTCGTGGTAGACTTCCCACCACTGGCCCGTGTGCCGCATGTACGCCAGGTTGAACTTCTCCCCGCCCGCGTACTCCAGCCGGGTGAAGCGCACCTCGAACGTGGGGTCGCCGTGCGGATACACGTTCGCGTAGATCGCCCGGAGATACAGGTAGCCGCGGAACCAGACGGACGACAGCTCGGTGATGTAGTTGAACTGCGGGTTCTCCTCCGGGCGGATGTGCAGCGGGCGGAAGTGCTCCAGCAGCGTGTCCGCTTCGGTCTGCGCGCGGGCTTTCAGCACGTCCGGGATCTTGGGCTTGTCCGCAGGCGAACCGCTCCGGGCCCAGACGCGTCGCGGGCGTTTCTTCGCGGCCATCGATAACCTCCCGCGGTAGGTGGGCAAACGGGACGGGCGCACTCCGCAGGCCGGGAGCGCGCACGCCGCTGCGTTCAGACGAAACGGCTGACGAAGTCCAGGTAGCCGGTGCGGCCGCGCTGCTTGGTCCAGCGCTGCTGCGACTTGCGGATGCGCTTCAGCGCGGCGAGGAGGTCCGCCACGTCGTTGCGCTCGTCTTCCCCGAGCTGCATGTCGCCGAGCGAGGTGCGGCCCAAGCGCCACTCGCAGAGGGTGTGGACGGCATCGTACAGCGTGCGCCGGAGCCCGGTGAGCGTCACGGGGCGTGGGGTGCGCCCCTGCTGCTCGGCAGCGTACCCGGACACCAGGGCTTCCAGCACCGCCTCGGCGTCGTAGTCCAGCATCTCGCGATGGTCCCGGTACACGGCGATGATCGCGGCTTCGATGTTCTGGAGCAGCGCTTCTTCTTCGGGACCGAACGGCAGCTCGATCGGTCCCATGTTCACGGGTGCTCTCATCGTACGCGTTGGGCGAGGGTTCACGGCGGCGGGCGGAGGAAGCGACGACGGCAGGTCCGGTGCCGCTACTGTGCCAGCAACTCGTCGCCGCGGCGGAGGAGGCCGGCCCATTCGGAGGATGCCAGGCGCGCGCGGCCGTCCACCCCTGCGGCGAGGGCGAGGACGGGGGCGAGCGACGGGGCGCGGAGGACGAAGTCCGCGCCGGCGGCGACGATGGGGCGGAAGGCGACGCCCATGTAGGCGGCGAAGGCATCCACCTCGGCGCGGCCCTCCAGGTCCGTGGCGCCGTCGCCCACCAGCAGCGCGGGACGGGGGATGCGCATCGTGCGGAGGATCGCGGGCTTGCCGCCGCTACGCGCCAGGGGCGACTCCGTGTCGAACCCCCCGTACGCGCCATCCGCCGCGAAGTGGATGGGGACGGCGATGACGTCTTCGGACGAGACGCCGAGCGAGCGCGCGACGTCGAGCACGGCGGGGAGCAGGCCGCCGGAGAGGATGCGCACCGTCTTTCCCAGCCAGCGCAGCGCAGCGACCGTCTCGCTCGCGTCCGGGACGAGCGTGGATACGTACAGCCGGCCGAGCGCGTCCACGGAGTCGCGGGTGGGACGGATGATGGCGAGGCGGCGGCCGTACACGTCCTCCAGCGGGATGGTGCCGGCCATCGCGGCGTCGGTCAGCGCCTGGATCTCGGCCGCATGCGGGCCCGCCAGCTCGTCGATGCCCTCGATGCTGCACAGCGTGGAGTCACAGTCGAAGACAACGGTGGAGAAGCCGGGAGATGCGCTCATGCGGCTCGCCCGGCGGTTGAAACCGCGGCAACGACGGCGCAAAGTCCCCCTGCGGGGACTAACCCCAAAGGCTTTCCGTCGCGCCGTAGCCTCGGAGCGCAACGAACCCCCAACCCTCTCCCGCTTGCGGGGGAGGGTGCGAGCCTAAGCGAGCGGGAGGGGGCGTCTCTGTCAGCCCGCATCCGAATCCGCTTGGGCGGCCGCAGCTCCCGCGCTTAATGCGGGTGTCTCCGCTCGTGGTGCCGCGGGCCGTGCATCTTCCGACTGATCGGCCGAGGGCGTCCCTACCGGCAGTGCGAGGGTGAAGGTGGAGCCCTGGCCCGGGGTGGAGCGCACGAAGATGTCGCCGTGCATGCAGCGCGCGAGCTGGCGTGCGAGCGCCAGGCCCATGCCGGTGCCCCCGTACCGCCGCGTGGCCGAGCCGTCCACCTGGCGGAACTCGTCGAAGATGCGCTCGTGGTCCGCCGGCTCGATCCCGATGCCGGTGTCCTCCACGTCCCACATGACCACCGGGCACGCCGCGCCGTCCGCAGCCCGCGACCAGCCCGGGCCGGAGATGGCGGCGGACCGCACGCGGACGGTGACGCGGCCCACGGCGGTGAACTTGTACGCGTTGGAGACGAGGCCGCGCAGGATGCGCACGACCTGGCTGGGGTCTGCGTGCACGGGCACCTCGTCGTCCGGCACGTCGCTGCCGAGCGCGACGGTGTCCGGCGGCTTGAGCGTGGACATGGCGGCCCGGGCGAGCGCCACGGCGTCGCAGCGCTCGGGCGCGAGGACCACGCGGCCCATCTTGACGGTGGTGAAGTCCAGCAGGTCGTCGATGAGCGTCATCAGCTCGCTGCCGGCGGTCTCGATCTTCTCCACGGCGCCGCGCTGCTCGGCGTGCAGCTCGCCCGAGAGCCCCTCGCGCAGCAGGTAGGTGAAGCCGAGGATGGCGGTGAGCGGCGTGCGCAGCTCGTGCGAGACGTTCGCCAGGAACTCGCCCTTGAGACGCCGCGCCTCCTCGGCCTCGCGGAAGCGGGCCTCGAGCTCCACGTTCTGCTCGCGCAGCAGGGAGTTGGCGCGGCGCAGGTCGTCGATGAGGTGCGCCTTCTCGGCGGTGGCGGCGAGCTGGTCGGCGACCAGGCGCAGGAGGCTGCGGTCGGACTCGCGCAGCGTCTCGGGCTGGTCGAAGTAGAAGGTGATGGCGCCGGCCGGCGCGTCGCCCGTGCCCAGCGGCAGCGAGATGGACGCGGCGAAGCCCAGCTCGCGCGCGGCTTCCCACCAGTCGGCCAGCTCCGGGTCGCCGAAGACGTCGAAGACCTCGACCACGCGGTTCTCGGCGACGGCCTGGCCCGTGGGCCCGGCGCCGATGCGCACCCGCATGGAATCGAGGTACGCCGACCAGCCCGCAGGCCAGTTGAAGGCGGCGGCCAGGCGCAGCGTATCTCCTTCCCCCTCGCGGAGGTAGACGCACCCGAAGGCGGCCCCCACCAGGGCGCACACGCGCTCCAGCGCCAGGCGGTACACGCCCCCCGGCGAGTCGCTGGTGAGGAAGGCGTGGGCGATCTCGTGCGCGGCCCGAAGCTCGGACAGCGAGGTTCCCTCAGGTGCCGCCTGCGAAAGTTGCTCGGTTCGATCCACGTGAATCTCTCTTGACGGAACCCCAGTGCCTGCCTACTGTACGTGGCAGAACGGCTACGCCGTTTGCTTTTCGGCGATTCGTCACCCCTCTACAGGAGCCCCCTGGTGAACAAATCTGAACTGATCCAGCAGCTGGCCACCCGTGCCGACCTCAGCCGGACCGAGGCACAGCGCGCCATCGACGCTCTCTTCTCGGTCGACAACGGGATCATCTCCACGGCGCTGAAGAGCGGGGACAAGGTGCAGATCACCGGGTTCGGCAGCTTCGAGACCAAGAGCCGCGAAGCTCGCAAGGGCCGCAACCCGCGCACCGGCAAGGAGATCGACATCGCCGCGTCGACCAACGCGACGTTCCGCGTGGGCAAGGGCCTGAAGGACAGCTTCGGCGCCTGAGGCTTCGCGCCGCGGATGCCGCAACCGGAGAGCCTCGGCCCCTGCGCCGGGGCTCTCCGCGTTTGCGCCCCGTCCGCGGCGCCGCCGCAGGCCCGGAGCACCGCCGATGGCCCGGAGGCCCGACCCCCGCCGCCCGCACGGCGTCTCGCGCGAGGCGTGGGGCGCCGTTCACCCGCTGCTGGACCTGCACGGCGCCACCGGCGACGAGGCCCGGCGCCGGGCCGAGGCGTGGCTGCGCGACCGCTGCACCGACGGTGTGCGCACCGTGGTGGTGGTCACCGGCCGCGGCCGCCACTCCGGCGGCTTCCCCGTGCTGCCCGGCGAGATCGAGGACCTGCTGCGCGGGCTGAAGGGCACGCTCGTCGCCGAGTTCTCGCCCGTGGCGGGCGGCGGCGGCTTCCGCGTGGAGCTGCGCCGCGAGATCCGCCGCGAAGCCATCTCCCGCCCGTCATCACCGCCCGCCCTGCTCCGCAACGCCGACCCGGACCTGCTGCGCCAGGCGCACGAAGCGCTGTGGGAGCTGGGCGTCACGCCGACCCCCGCGCTCCTGCAAGCGGAGATGCGGCGCCTGCGCAGCGAGGCCGGCGGCGAAGCGCCGTAGTGTAGCCCGCGCCGAGCCGCGCGCGCAAGGATTCGCGGGGGTGTGCGGAGGATGGGGGATGCGGGGGAGCGGAAGGGAGGGCCAGTCGGGTGATCGCCAGGCGAGGTATGGTCGCGGCGGCGTTGGGCTGGCGGTTGAAACCGCGGCAACGACTGCGCAAAGTCCCCCTGCGGGGACTGACGGCGGGACGTCGTCGCGCGAGTGAGCTTCCTTGCGGCCGCGCTGAACTCGGCCGACGCGTCGTAGATGCAGAGAAGCCCGCGACCATCCTCCTGGCCGCGGGCTTCTCTGC
>DASRQW010000155.1 GCA_035696245.1 Longimicrobiaceae bacterium
GTGCGTTCAGCAGGGCCAGCAGGCGTCGCCCGTCCGCGGCACGAAGCACGAGTCCCCGCAGCTTCCCGGCATGCAGGTGGGGCCGCCCACGTACTGCGTCGGGTCGCAGCGGGTGGTGGCCATCTGGCCTCCCACCGTTCCCCTCGTGTCGAGCGTCTCCGGCGTCGTCTCGAAGGCAGTGACCTTCAGCTCGTCGAGGTTCAGGGCGAACTTCTTCATGGACCACCTCACGATCGGGGAAGTGAGAAACGGCAGTAAAAGGAATGTAGCGAACGGCAGCCTTTGCGGCCATCGCGCGAGAGTTGCCGGCCAACGCCTGCATCGCCGTACGCGACCCGTCGCGCGGACACACTTCCGCACCGGAGCGGGATGGGCGGGTTGCCAGCGCGGACCACGCCTTGCAATTCCGCCGCGCGGCTTTACAGCGTGTCCATTCGGTGTAACTTCGGTCGCATGAAAGATCGCATCGTCATACGCGGGGCCCGGCAGCACAACCTCAAGAACCTGGACCTCGACCTACCGCGCCGCGCGGTGATCGTGGTCACCGGTCCGTCGGGGTCGGGCAAGTCGTCGCTCGCCTTCGACACCATCTACGCCGAGGGCCAGCGGCGCTACGTGGAGAGCATGTCCACGTACGCCAAGCAGTTCCTCGACCGCATGGAGAAGCCCGACGTGGACCGCGTGGAGGGCATCTCGCCCGCGGTCGCCATCGAGCAGCGCAACCCCACCAAGACCAGCCGCTCCACCGTGGGCACCGCCACCGAGGTGTACGACTACCTGCGCCTGCTCTGGGCGCGCGTGGGCCGCACCTACTGCCCCGGCGACGGCCACGGCCCCTGCGGCCGCGAGATTCGCCCGGACTCGGTCACCTCCGCCACCGACGCCGTGCTCGCGCTGCCCGCGGGCACGCGCGTGATGCTCGCCTTCCCGCTGCCGCTCTCCGCCCGCGTCACGCACGCGCTGGTGGTGGAGAACCTGCGCGCGCTGGGCTTCATGCGCGTGCTGGCCGACGGGCGCGAGCTGCACCTGGAAGAGCTGGACGAGGGCACCGACCTCACCCGCGCGTCCGAGCTGCTGGTGGTCGTCGATCGCCTGCGCGTCGATCCGGAAGAGCGGGGGCGCCTGGCGGACTCGCTGCAGATCGCCTTCACCGAGGGCGAGGGCGAGGCGGTCGTCGTCCCGGTGGATGGCACGCCGCTGCGCTTCACCGAGCGCTTCCGCTGCCCCGTGCACCCGCAGATCGAGTTCGCGCCGCCCACGCCGCAGCTCTTCTCGTTCAACAACCCGTACGGCTCGTGCCCGGAGTGCACCGGCTTCGGCGCCGTGCTCAGCTACGACGAGTCGCTCATCGTGCCCAACCCCGGCCGCTCCCTGGGCGAGGGCGCCATAGACCCGTGGAGCAAGCCGCGGTACGAGGCCAAGCGCAAGAAGCTGGCGGACTTCGCGAGCCGCCAGGGCATGTCGATGGACGCGCCGTGGGAGCGCCTGCCCGAGGAATTCCGCCACGCGCTGATGCACGGCACGCGCGGCTTCGAGGGCGCCATGCCCTTCCTGGTCGCGCTGGAGGAGAAGCGCTACAAGCAGTACATCCGCGTCTTCCTGCGGCAGTACCAGGGCGCGCGCACCTGTCCGACGTGCGCCGGCGCCAAGCTGCGCCAGGAAGCTCTCCGCGTCCGCCTCGCCGGCCGCACCATCGCCGAAGTCTCCGAGATGCCCCTCGGCAGCCTCCGCGGCTGGATGCGCACCCTCACCTCCAACGGCGCGCAGCCCGTGGGTGTGCAAACGTCCGCCGGTGCGAGCACGTCGGCGGATTCGGGAGATGCACAGCGTTCAGTAGATGCGACGGATTCGGGAGATGTGGGTCGGACGAAAGATTCCGACAATCCAACCCTCTCGACTGATGTGTTGCCATCTATCGATGCGGCTACGTCCGTCGCCCCGGCCGCCTCTGCCGATGCGGAAGATGCGGCCTACTCGGTGGACGAGGCGATCGCCTGCCCGGCGCCGCTGTCGCCGTCCGAGCGGGAGATCGCGGGGTCGATCCTGAAGGAGCTGGATGCGCGCATCGGCTTCCTGGACGACGTGGGCCTCGGCTACCTCACGCTCGACCGGCAGACGCGCAGCCTGTCGGGCGGCGAGGCGCAGCGCATCACGCTGGCGAACGCGCTGGGCAGCAAGCTCGTGGACACGCTGTACGTGCTGGACGAGCCCACCATCGGCCTCCACCCGGCCGACAACGACCGGCTCCTGCGCCTGCTCGTGCGCCTGCGCGAAGGCGGCAACACCGTCATCGTCGTCGAGCACGACCCCGAGGCCATGCGCATCGCCGACTACCTCGTGGAGCTGGGGCCGGGCAGCGGGGAGCTGGGCGGCTCGCTCGTCTTCGCCGGCACGCTGGCGGAGATGCTGGAAGCCGACACCCTCACCGGCCGCTTCCTCTCCGGCCGCGAGGAGATCGCGGTGCCCGAGCGGCGGCGGGCCGCGCGCGGCGCCCGCCTGCGCATAGAAGGCGCGCGCGAGCACAACCTGGTGGGCGACGCGGTAGACATCCCGCTGGGGCTGCTCACCGCCGTCACCGGCGTCTCCGGCTCCGGCAAGTCCACGCTCGTGCACGACGTGCTGTACCGCGCCGTGGAGCGCGAGCTGAGTGGCGGCGAGACCAGCGCCAAGCGCCACCTGGGCGAGGCCGTGGGCGCGTACGACCGGCTCACCGGCACCGCGTTGCTCAAGGAGGTCGTGCTGGTGGACCAGTCGCCCATCGGCCGGACGCCGCGGTCCAACCCCGTCACCTACATCAAGGCGTACGACGAGGTGCGCCGCATCTTCTCGTCGCTTCCCGAGGCCAAGAAGCGCGGGCTGGGGCCGGGCAGCTTCTCGTTCAACGTGGCGGGCGGGCGCTGCGAGGCGTGCAAGGGCGAGGGCCAGGTGCAGGTGGAGATGGTGTTCATGGCCGACGTGTTCGTGCCGTGCGAGACATGCGGCGGCGCGCGCTTCAAGCCCGACGTGCTGGCCGTCACCTACCGCGGGCGCAACATCAAGGACGTGCTGGAGCTGACCATCGACGAAGCCATCCGCTTCTTCCTGCACGAGGACAAGCTGGGGCAGACGCTGTGGCACCTCCAGCAGGTGGGCCTCGGCTATCTCCGCCTCGGCCAGCCCGCCCCCACGCTCTCCGGCGGCGAGGCGCAGCGCATCAAGATCGCCCGCGAGCTTGCGATGGGCGCCAGGCGCGGCGGCAAGAAGCTGTACATCCTGGACGAGCCCACCACCGGCCTGCACCTGGACGACATCCGCAAGCTCCTCCGCGTCCTCGGCGACCTCGTCGATGCCGGCCACACCGTGCTGCTCATCGAGCACAACCTGGACGTGATCAAGACGGCGGACTGGGTCGTGGACCTCGGCCCCGGCGCCGGCCCGTCCGGCGGCCACGTCGTCGCCATGGGCACCCCCGAGGAAGTCGCCGCCGTCCCCGAAAGCCTCACCGGCCGCTGGCTCGCCCCGCTGCTGGCCAAGGCCGCGGCGGGCGTGTCCTGACATCAGCAGCCAACCTGACGATGTGCTGACCACATCATGACCAAGTAGGCGTCGATCCACATGACAGGACTTGTGCGCGCACCGCTGTCCATCCGTCTCGCTGCTCGCGATGATGTCAGCGAGATTGCACGTCTCCTCACCGAGCTGGGCCATCCGACCGATGCGTGTGCTGCCGATGAGCTCTGGGACGAGTGGTCCGCGTCGGGAAATGCTGCGGTCGTGGCTGCCGCTCCAGAGGGCGGCCTCTCCGGGGTAGCGACACTGCACCGGATGGTGGTTCTGCACCGGCCAAAGCCCGTCGGGCGCATTACCGCGCTGGTGGTGGATCCCGGCGTGCGAGGCCAAGGAATCGGCCGCGCACTCGTGGCCGCGGCGGAAGATTGGCTCACGCGTGCCGGCTGCGGGCTGCTGGAGATCACGAGTAATCTTCGGCTCGTGGAGGCCCATGCCTTCTACGAGCATATCGGCTATGAACGTACCAGTATCCGCCTCGCCAAGCCGCTGACGTATCCGTCAGCTTGAACTCGGCTGCGGGCGTGCCGGACCTGGTCGCTTGTCGTGAAGCTCGCATTCTGGAACCGGAAGCATGTCACCCATGTTGCGCTGGGCCAGACGTCGATGGGAGACGATGTGCTCGCGGCCACACCTGTCAACGAAGCGCGTCCATGGATGAGCAGCGGCTGAAGGATGAGGCGGAGCTGCTGCGGTGGAGTTTGGAGGCCGGATTTCGGACCGTGTGCGACGCCGTTGCCTGGGCCGACTCGGTTATCGAAGCCCATCCGCAGCCGCCCATCAGCATCATCGAGATCTCCCTCGCCGGCCGCCGCTCGCCAGCCGATATGGCGACGCTTCTTGCGGCGGTGCCGGGCGAGCCTGCCGCGACTGCCTCGAGGCGCAAGTGGTTCACGGAGGTGCTCCGCGTGCTCGATGCCCAGCCGGAGATGGGTGAGGCGGTCGCGCGCGTTCTCGCGCGTCTCACTGCGGCGGAGGTTCTGCCGTCCGATGAGTTCGGCTGGGATGCTTACGGCTTGGTAGACGCGTTCGAACTCGCACGCCAAGGAGTTGCCGGGACGTACGATGCTGCGATGGACGACCTGCGGGACTACCTCACGCGCCACGCTCGGTAGAGACGCCGCCGCTACGGCCAGCCCGATGGTTGGGCTTCCGTCCTACGTTCACTCCTGCCGTTCCGACTCGACCTCCCAGAACGTCTGCCATTCTGCGCCGTCCACCGAGCACTCCCACGTTCCCGTCATGGTGTCGCCGTCGTCGCTGAACTCGACGGTGCAGCGCACGTCCATGAAGCCGCCGCCCATGGGCCACCTGCCGGTGAGGAGCCACGTGTCGCCGCGAGCCTCGTATCTCCAGTCATTGGTCATGCCGTTGTCGTAGTAGCTGTGGACGGGATATCCGCCCTCCTCCTCGGCTCCGATGATCTCGATGCAGGCGTCCACCCCGTCGCCGACCCGGCCGTCGAAGCGGTGGATGAGGAAGCGCTCGCCCTCCAGCCACTCGTAGCTCTCCCACGCCGTGATCACCGCAGCCGGACCGACCATGCCTTCGAGCTGCCGTCCCGTCGTGCTCCAATGCCCGACGAACCGGCCGAGACCCTCGCGGTCCGTGAATGCTGCGGCGTCGCTACTGGACGCGGCGTCCTGATTCATCCCAATCTCCCGATAGAGTCGAGGCGTCTTCATCCTCCGGCGGATTCCGAAGGTAGTGCAGAGGCCGGCAAAGCTCGTTCCCCGCAGCCCGCCAACGGAAATTCCGGTGCGAAACGTGGTCGGCAGACAAAATCCTTGACGGGGGATTCTCAGCCTCTTAGTGTACTGGTAGGCTAGTACACCGGTACACACCCGCTCCCCGGCCGCAGTGCTCTTCTTCATCGAACCCTCGTCTCCCGTGCCGATCTATTCGCAGATCGTGTCGCAGGTGCGTGGGGCCGTGGCCGGCGGCGAGCTGCGCGGGGGCGACGGGCTGCCCTCGGTGCGGCAGCTCGCCGGGGAGCTGCGGGTGAACCCGAACACGGTGGCGCAGGCCTACCGCGAGCTGGAGCGCGAGGGCATCACCTTCGTTCAGCGCGGGCAGGGCACCTTCGTGGCCGACGTGCAGCCGGAGCAGCAGGCCAGCCGCCGCGCCGAGATGGGCCGCGAGCTGGTGGAGCGCATGCTGGACGACGCGCACCGGCTGGGCTTCGCCCCGGCGGAGGTGCGCGAGATGGTGGAGCAGGTGCTCGCGGAAGCACCCGCGAGGCGGCACGATGGCGCGGCGGCCCACGACACGGCCCCCGCGGTTCGCCCCGAACCGTAGAGAGATCCCCATGAACCCCCTCACGATCCAGCTCACCCTGACGCCCGGCATGATCGCCGGCGCCCTGGTGTACGACGCGTTCCTGGTGCTGCTGGGCGTCGCCGCCGTGCGCCGCCTGCGTGCCGCCCGGCCGCTCGCCCCCTCGCAGCGCGCCGGGCGCACTCCGCGCG
>DASRQW010000156.1 GCA_035696245.1 Longimicrobiaceae bacterium
CGCAGCGGCTGGACCTGGTGCGCGGCACCTCGCGCTCCATCCGCCCGTACCTCCAGGACGCGAGCGACACGCCGCCCGCGGAGCTGCGCTACCGCTTCAACTGGACGACGCCCATCGCCGTCTCGGCCACGAACGCGGACGAGGTGTACATCGGCGCCAACGTGCTCTTCAGGTCCACCGACGGCGGGCGGAGCTGGAACACGATCTCGCCGGACCTGACGAACAACGACAAGAGCAAGCAACGCATCTCCGGCGGCCCCATCAACCACGACATCAGCGGCGCGGAGACGTACAACACCATCCTCTCCGTCACGCTGGCGCCCAGCGACGCGAACGTGATCTGGGTGGGCACGGACGACGGCAACCTGCAGGTCACGCGCGACGGCGGGCGTACGTGGACGAACACGCGCCCGCGGATGCCGAGCCTGCCGGCGGAAGGGCGGTTCTACCAGGTGGGCGTGTCGCCGTTCGACGCGGGCGTGGCGTACGCGGCGCTGGACCGGCACATGTTCGCGGACATGCACCCGTACGTGCTGCGCACGGCGGACTACGGGCGCACCTGGACGCGCATGGACGCGGGCCTGCCGGCGGACCAGCCGGCGCACGTGGTGCGCGAGAGCCCGTCGCAGCGCGGCCTGCTGGTGCTGGGCACCGACGACGCGCTGTGGTGGTCGCGCGACAGTGGGGCGCGGTGGACGCGCTTCAACACCTTCCCCACGGCGCCGGTGTGGGACCTGAAGTTCGCCCAGCGCACGCACGACCTGGTGGTGGCCACGCACGGCCGCGGCCTGTTCGTGCTGGACGACCTGTCGCCGGTGGAGCAGCTGACAGCGGACGTGGAGCGCAGCGCCTTCGAGCTGTTCCGCCCGCTGCCGGCCACGAGCACGTGGGGCCGCACACCGCAGGCGGTGGATCCCGCGCAGTTCCAGGTGCCCGCCGCGCCGCGCGGCGCCGTGATCAACTACTGGCTGGCGAACAAGGCCGAAGCGGCTTCCGGCGCCCGTCGCGGCGGCGGCGCGGGGACGGGAGATTCGGTCCGTGCGAGTGCGAGGGCCGGCGCGCAGGCCGGCGGACGCGCGGGTGGACGCCCGGGCGCGGGCGCGTCGGCCGAGATGGGTGGGACCGGAGTCCCGAGCAGCCCGGCGGCCGGAGCGGACACCGCTTCGGATCCGGCCGCGGGCGGAGGCGGGCGCGGAGGGCCGGGCGGGCGCGGGCGGCGCGGGCCGGTGCGCGTGGTGATCCTGGACGCGGCGGGCGACACGGTGGCCACGGGCGATGCGCCCGGCGAGAAGGGCATCAACCGCTACGTGTGGAACCTTCGCTACGCCGGGCCCACGCGGCTGGACTTCGACCAGGAGACGCAGGGCGAGGGCGGCGGGGGTGGTGGCGGCGGGCGCGGCGGCTTCGCGGCGCTGCCGGGCACATACACGGCCGTGGTGACGGCGAACGGCGTCACGCGCACGGCGCCCGTGCAGGTGCTGCCCGATCCCCACCTCGCGTACGACGTGGCGGCGGGACAGGCGCAGCTCGCGGCGTCTCGCCGTCTCCAGCACCAGGTCTCGGCGCTGAACACCATGCTGAACCGCCTTCACTCGCTGCGCGCGCAGCTCCAGGGCACCGCGCGCCTGTACGGCGGCGAGGACGGCACGGGGAGCCCCGAGGTGCTGGCGCGCGGGCGGGCGCTGGACCGGCAGCTGCGGGCGCTCTCGGACTCCATCTACAACCCGGACGTGCAGCGCGGCGTGGTGCAGGACGACATCCACTACCTGAGCGACTTCTACGGCACGCTCACCGGCCTGGGCTTCGGGTTCGGCGGGCCGCCGCAGGCGCCCAGCCCGCTGCTGATGGAGAACATCCAGCAGGTGAGCGCGCGCCTGAACCAGTTCCTGGCGCGCTACAACCAGCTCGTGCAGACCGACGTCGCGGCGTACAACCAGTTCGCCGTGGCCCACTCGGCCCCGGTGCTCGTGGCCGGCCCGCCCGTCACCGTCAAGCCGTAGCGGTCATGGACCGGTAGATGTGAAGCCGTCTCGCCGGGTTCGCCGCGCGCTGCACGGCCCGGCGGGACGGCAGGGAGATGAAGTGCAGTGGAAGTGCGGTGGATGGACGGCAGAAGGCCCCGTCGCGAGCGCGGCGGGGCCTTTGGTCGATCCGATGACGTGGGAGCTACGCTTCTCCCGTTGGGAACGCGGTCGTCCGGCAGGGCTTCCGTGACCGCGGATTAGCGGCGGCCGGGGGCGGGAGCGTCGGGCTCGATGGCGAACGTGATGTCGCGCTCCTGGCCCGCCCGCCGCACGTGCAGCGTGTAGACGGTGCCCACTTGCGCGTCATGGAACACGTCCCACTCGCGCATGTCCCTGCCGTTCACGGTGAGCACCGTGTCGCCCAGCATAAGCCCGGCACGCTGCACGGCGGAACCCTGCTTGATCCCGCGTACCTGCGGGTACACGGGCCAGCGCTCGCCCGGATGGTACGCATGAGGGCCGATCAGGTTGACGTCGAAGTAAGGCAGGAAGCCTGGGGTAGGCCGGGTCGAAGGTTCTGCCTTCATCTCGACTTCTATCACCTCCTCCCCGGGCTTGGGTTCGCGCCGCAGCGAAGACCAGCCGCCTTCGGTAACCACGCGTTCTGGTTGCGGTACGCTGGGGGAGGGCGACGAAACGGCGCAGGCGCCGAGGGCGAGGGCCAGGCCCACTCCGGTTGCGGAGACGGCGCGGGCGAGCGGGTGCTTGGGGCGGGATGCGCTCATGGTCACGATCCTGTGCTCGAGGTGGGACGCCGCCGCCGTCCAGGAGGGGACGGGCAGCATGGGGAAGGGTTCGCGGGACGCGGCGCCCAACAGCACGCGGCCGTACTCGCGCAGGTCGGCGCCGGCGCGCAGGACGCGGGCGTCGCAGTCGGTCTCCACCGCCAGGCGGAGGCGGCGGTGCTGCCACCACAGCCCGGGGCTCCAAGGCATCGCGGCCACGGCCAGCGCGGACACCGCGAGCAGCCACGCATCTCCCGCCCGCACGTGCTCCTGCTCGTGCCGGACGATCAGCCCGCGCTCTTCCGGCGGTGCCTCCATCGCCCAGCGGGGGAGGACGATGGCGGGGTGGAGGAGGCCCACCACGGCGGGCCCGGCCGTGTCCGCCACGCGCACCGGGACCCCGTCCGCCCACGCGCCTGGCGAGCGCTCGCGCACCCGTCGGAGCCGGGCGTAGCCCACCGCGAGCGACGCCACCCACGCTGCCGAGAGCGCCATCCACAGCACGGGTAGGACGACGCGGAGCGGAGGCAGCGTGAACCTGGCGGAACCGGACGCCGGTCCCACGGCGGCGGGGAGAGCGCCCGCGGCTGCTCCGTCTCCCGCCCCGAGGCCGATGGGGATGGCGGCGCCGGGCAGCGCATCCGGCATCCACAGCGAAAGCAGCGGGAGGAGGACGGAGGTGGCGAGCGCGGCGGCCCACGCCCAGCGGCGCGGCAGGCCGCACCACGCCGCCGCGCGCTCCACGCACAGGCCCGCCAGCCCCAGCAGCGCCGCGGCCAGGACGGCGCGCAGCATCCACGCGGCGGTCACGGCTCCTCCCGTTCGGCGAGGCGTTCGTCCAGCAGGTCGCGCATGCGCTGCAGCTCTTCCGGCGGCAGGGCGCGCTCGCTCACCAGCTGCGCCAGGAGCATGGCCGCGGAGCCATGGAACACCTTGTCCATGATGCGCCCCAGCGCGCTTCCGCCCGCCTCGTCCTGGTCGGTCACCGGGTAGTAGCGGTACGCGCGGCCTTCCTTGGCGTGGCGCACGCGCCCCTTGCTCTCCAACGTCTGGAGGACCCACAGCACGCTGGTGTACGCCAGCGGGTCCGCCAGCCCGGCGCGCACCTCGGCCACCGTGCCCGAGCCTTCGCGCCACAGGATGCTCATCACGTCCAGCTCGCGGTGCGTCAGGCGGTGCTCTTCCGTCATCTTCCCTCCTCTCGCTACGGGTTCTCCAGTAGGATACATGCGCCCAATGAGTCTGTCAACGGGTTTCCCCGTAGGTGCCTTCCGGCAGCGATTCCAATCGCGTTCGATGAACGGAAACCGGCAAGGTTTTCTATCCGCAAGATGGGCGGAGCACAGGAATCAACCCGAGTCCGCGGACAGGTCGATAGCATCATCACAGCCGGCACGCCGGGGAACTGGTGGTGCAGCAGGGGGATGCGCGGTGTGCGCATCTGCGGTGTACGGCTGTCGTTCCGGCGCAGGGTGGAGGCGTGGCAGCGGCACGGGATTGGCAGATCGGCACAGGTGAAGGGTGCGTCATGAACTGCTACACAGAGGAGGGAACATGCTCCTGTTCGCATTGGCTTCCGGCCTGCTGCTGGCCGTCGCTGCACTGCTGGTAGGCGCGCTCCGGGCGCACGAGGACGAGCACATCGTGGTGCTGAGCTGGGAAGACCGAGGGTTCGTGCTGCTGGAGCGGGTGAGCGAAGGCTGCTACGAGATCCGCCCGCCGGTCCTGCTCCCGCTGGTCGTCGCGCGGTACGCGATCATCCGCGCGAAGGCCGCCGCGGGCAGCCGCCACTGGCGCCTCACGATGGCGCCGCGGCATCGCCCCGCGCTGGCGCACCTGCCGAAGGGCCGGTAACGCGGCAGACGAAGATCGGAGCCGGGTGATATCGCCCGATCCACATCTACCGAAAAACGAAGAGGCGCCTCCTCGCGGGGGCGCCTCTTCCGTTCGTGGTGCGGCGATGCGGTCAGTCGGGTGCGTGCTCGGGCGCGCCGTGCTCGACGGGGAGGCCGGATGCCTGCCATTTGCCGAAGCCGCCGGTCATGTTGAGCACGTCGCGGACGCCGTGGGCACGCAGCACGCTCGCGGCGATGCCGGAGCGCCCGCCGCCCTGGCAGTGCAGCACGACGGGGCGATCGGACGGCAGCTCGTCCAGGTGCTCCGCCAGACGGCCGAGCGGCACATTTCGCACGCCGGGTACGTGGCCCGCCTCCCACTCCTCCGGCCGCCGAACGTCGATCACCTCCACCTCGCCGCGCTCCAGCATCGCCGCGACCTCGTCGGTCGTCGCATGGGCGATGGTGCCCGGTTCGCCGCCCGCGGCCGTCCACGCATCTACCGTCGCCGTGTCGAACCAGCCTTCCACACGGTCGACGCCGATGGAGCGCAGGGCGCGGACTGCCTCGTCCACGCGCGCCTCGGCGACGACGAGGTAGATGGCGGCGTCGTACGGGACGTGCCAGCCGGCCCAGGTCACGAACGACTTGTTGAGCGGGAAGTTGAGCGTGCCGGGAACGAACCCCGCACCGAACTCGGCCGTGGTGCGTGTGTCGATGACCATCTCGCCCGCGTCGAGCCGCGGCTGGAGGCGGGCGTCGTCCAGCCGCGGCGGGCGGGGCGCGTCGCCCAGGACGGGCGGGCCGTTACGGTTGATGCGCTTCACTTCGGCGAAGTAGCGCGGCGGGTCGGGCTGGCCGGCGAGCACCATCTCCACGAAGGCATCCTCGTCCGTCACCTGGAAGGCGCGGTTGAAGAGCTTCTCGTAGCCCAGCGTGGTCTGCGGAACCGCGCCCAGCGCCTTGCCGCAGGCGGACCCGGCGCCGTGCCCCGGCCAGAGCTGGAGGTAGTCCGGCAGCGCGCGGAACCGCTCGACGTTGCGGAACAGGTCGCGCGCCGCACCCTGGGCCGAGCCGGCGACGTGCACGGCCTTCTCCAGCAGATCGGGGCGGCCGACGTCGCCCACGAAGACGAAGTCGCCGGTGAAGATGCCCATCGGCCGGTCGGCCTGTGCGGTGTCGGTGACGGCGAAGCAGAGGTGCTCGGGCGTGTGGCCGGGGGTGTGGATGGCCCGAACGCGGATGCGGCCGACCTGGAACGTGTCGCCGTCGCGCATCTCCACGGCGCCGTCGCGGCTCGCGTACATGTAGCGCCAGCGCGCGTCGCCCTCGGCGGACAGGTGCAGGCGGGCGCCCGTGCGGGCCGCCAGCTCGCGCGCGCCGGAGACGAAATCCGCGTGCACGTGCGTCTCGGCGACGCGGGTGATGCGCAGCCCCTCGGCGGCCGCGGCGTCCACGTAAGGCTGCACGTCGCGCGCGGGGTCGATCACCAGCGCCTCGCCGGCGTCGCCCACCATGTAGCTGGCCTGCGCCAGGTTCTCGTCGTAGAAGCGCTTGAGGATCATTCGGCTCGCTCGGGACGTGCGCGGAAAGGTGCTCCGCCGTGCATCTGGGGATTCTGTGTCGCGCCGGGAGTTTAACAGATGGACGGGGTTGATGCACGGCCCTCACCCGGCGGCCTGAGAGCCGCCACCCTCTCCCGCAAGCGGGAGAAGGCAATTACGGCGGGGAGATCGGTGCGGATCGGCGGTTTGGTCGGGGCTGTGATCGTTGCGGAAGGAGAAGCAGCGTCGGCTTGCACAGGACTCTCGGCAGCAGGCCGCGCAGCGGTCTTCGCGCCTTCATAGCCCGCGCGTTCACGCGCCCGGGCGGTGACGACGGCGCTCTCACGGGCTCGCTACGACGCGTCGTCGTTGTCGCCGTCGAGCAAGCCGCGGACGAAAGTCGTGATTGCAGCGAGGACGGCGGCGGGCTGGTCGCGGTGGGGGGAGTGGCCGCAGGCGGGGAGGACGAGGCGGGTGACGGGAGAGGCGCAGCCGGACTGAATGGCATCTACCTGGGCGAGGGTGCCGTATTCGTCGTTCTCGCCCTGGATGACGAGGACGGGGACGCGGATGGACGGCAGATAGGACTCGATGTTCCAGGCGCGGAAGGCGGGATCGAGCCAGGCACCGCTCCAGCCGCGGAAGGCGGACTCGGTGTTCGCGCCGTGGTAGCGCTCCAGGCCGCGCCGCAGTGCCCCGCCCGCCTGGAACGCGTCGCGGGCGGCGCCGATGCTGGCGACGGTGACGTCCTCCACGAAGACGTGCGGGGCTTCCACGACGATGCCGCGGATGCGCTCGGCGTGCGCGCTGCCGGCGTGGATCAGCGCGATGGATGCACCGTCGCTGTGGCCGACGAGGATGGCGTCGCGGATGGCGAACGCGTCCAGCACGCGCGGAAGCTCTTCCTGGGCTTCGGCGTGCATGAACGTCACGGGCCAGGGCGGCGGCAGCGGGTCCGAGCCGCCGTAGCCGCGCCGGCTGTAGACGAGCGCGCCCAGCCCCGTCGCCTCCGCCACGCGTGCCGGGAAGTCGCGCCACATCGCGACGCTGCCCAGGCCCTCGTGGAAGAAGACGAGCGTGGGCGCGCCATCTTCCGGAGACGGGCCGTGCAACGCGTATTCGATGGCGTGCGAACCGAGGCGGATGGTGGCCATCAGGGTAACCCGGCCGAAGATGCTGTTCGGGCGAGATCACGGCGTGCCGGAAGCGGCATCGCGGCCCAGCGCCTGGCGCCTGAAGACGCGCCTACGACGGAACGAAGGCCACCCTGCGTGGCCTGCTGCGTGGAGATCGGTGCGGAGCACGGGCATCGGTGCGGCGGTCAGGATGCGGCGGCAGATGTGGGCGCGGCGGGATGGTCCGCCGGGTGCTCGGCCAGCGCGTCGGCGATTGGGGATGTGCCGGTGAGCGCGAGCTGGGCGGCGGCGCGGCCGCAGAGGGCGCCGACCACGTTGCCCGTGCCGCGGTAGCCGCCGGCAGCCCAGACGCGCGGGCGGACCTCGTCGAGCACGGGCAGTAGCGTGGACGAGTAGCCGACCGATGCGGCCCAGCGGTGCGTAACCGTTGCACGGACGCCGATGGTTTCGCGGAGGAAGCGCTCGAGGAGCGACTGCATGAAGTCGGTGGGCTCGGCGGCGTGGGTCCACTCCGCGTCGAGGGCGTGGTCGCGGAAGCCGCCCAGGGTCACGCGGCCGTCCGGGAGCTGCTGCCAATACTCGTAGCCGTAGCGCGAATAGACGGGGCGGGGGATGGAGACCTCCGGCGCGGGCCCCGTGGCGAGCATCTGCAGGCGTGCGGTGCGGACGCGGCCCTCCAGCTCGGGGAGGAGGCGCTCCAGCCGCCCATCTACCGCGACGATGACGGCGCCGCAGCGGATGGTGCCGGCGGGCGTGGCGACAGCAGCTCCCGAGATGGAGACGGCGGGCGAGTGCTCGAAGAGGCGCGCACCAGCGGCGATGGCGCGGGTCGCGAGCGTGCGGCAGCGGCGTAGCGGCTGGAACGATGCATCGAGCGGGAAGAGCAGGCCGCGGCCTTCCGGCCCCTCATACGGCTCCACCGGCAGCCCGTCGGCGCGCATGGCGGCGAGCTGGGCGTCGCAGTCCGCGGCCTCGTCTGCCGAGGCGGCGACGCGGAGGGAGCCGGTGCGGCGTACCGCGTCCGGCGTTTCGGCGGCGATGCGCTCCAGCTCGTCTATCGTCAGGCGGTAGATGCGGGCGGCCCGCTCGCGCCCCAGCTCCCGCGCCGCGTCGTGGTGGAACGCGGCGATGCCCGCCAGCAGGAAGCCGCCGTTGCGCCCAGCCGCGCCCCCGCCCACCATCCCCGCGTCGATCCCCACCACGCTCGCGCCAACCCCCAGCAGCTCGCCGGCGGCGGAGAGGCCGGAGCCGCCCAGGCCGACGACGCACACGTCCGCCGTGACGTCGCCCTCCAGCCGCGGCAGGGGCGTCCACGGTGCATCGTCCCACACGGGCACGTTGTCGGTCATCGTCCGTCGGTCGGGGGAAGGCGGGGCCGGTGAGATCGATCGCATCTCACGCATCGGCGGAGATGGCGGGGCGGCCGGTATGTTCATCGCTCGCGGCGGCGGATGCAAGGCCGGGGCACATCTACCGACCTTCGCCGGGCGGACGCCGCTCATCTGCCGAAGCTCTGTCGACACGCCGCGGGAGATGGACGGCCGCGCATCTCCCGAGCGTCTGCGCGGTGCGAAAACTGCGCGAAGGGCGGCGGACGGGGCGCGGACCAGACCACCGGGAGAGCGATGCTGCGGCTGACGGAGAGGGGGCTGTTCTGCGAGGCGGGCGACTTCTACATCGACCCGTGGCAGCCTGTGGACCGCGCGGTCATCACCCACGCCCACGGCGACCACCTGCGCTGGGGCTGCCGCCGCTACCTGGGCTCGCGCGAGGGCGAACGGGTGATGCGCACGCGCCTGGGCAGCGGCGCGCACGTGCAGACGGTGGAGTACGGGCAGGCGCTCACGGTGCGCGGGGTGCGCATCTCGCTGCACCCGGCGGGGCACATCCTGGGCTCGGCGCAGGTGCGCGTGGAGCACCGCGGCCATGTGTGGGTGGTGAGCGGCGACTACAAGACCGAGCCGGACCCCACCTGCACGCCGTTCGAGCCGGTGCGCTGCCACGGCTTCGTGACGGAGAGCACGTTCGGGCTGCCCATCTACCGGTGGGCGCCGCAGCAGCAGGTGTTCGACCACATCAACGCCTGGTGGCGCGCCAACCAGGAGGC
This sequence comes from Longimicrobiaceae bacterium, assembly GCA_035696245.1. Lineage (NCBI taxonomy): Bacteria > Pseudomonadati > Gemmatimonadota > Longimicrobiia > Longimicrobiales > Longimicrobiaceae > Longimicrobiaceae bacterium. The sequence goes on from DASRQW010000156.1 coordinate 9,372, forward strand.
CGGCAAGGCGAGCGTCCTGTTCGGCTACGCCCTGGGCAAGGCGCAGCGGATGCTAGCGGGGCTGGACCCGTCCATCGGGCCGATCTTCGCGCACGGGGCCACGGAGAAGCTGAACCGCGACTACCGCGCGAGCGGCGTGGAGCTGCCCCCCAGCCGCTACGTGGGCGAGGCGGAGAAGGGCACCGACTGGAGCCGGGCGATGATCCTGGCGCCGCCTTCCGCCAACGGCACGCCGTGGATGCGGCGCTTCGGCGCGGTGTCCACCGGCTTCGGGAGCGGGTGGATGCGCATTCGCGGCGCCCGCCGACGCCGCTCGGTGGATCGCGGCTTCGTGCTCTCGGACCACGTGGACTGGCCGTCGCTCCTCGCGTCGGTCGACGCGACGGGGGCGGAGACGGTGTGGGTCACGCACGGCTACCGCGAGCCCGTGGTCCGCTGGCTGCGCGACCGCGGCCTGCGCGCCGAAGCCATCGCCAGCCGCTGGGAAGGCGAATCCGACGAGGCCGACGTCGCCGTCACGACCGACGCCGCGGCAGCAGACGCAGTCGCGGACGAGACGGTGCAAGGCGTGTCGGGAGATGCCGAGACTTCGGCCGCAACTGCATCTCCCCAGACGATGGCCGAAGAGGACGTGCCGGATTTCGCGGAGGAGGGGTGATGCGGAGACGACATGCCTGGCGGTTGAAACCGCGGCAACAACTTCGCAAAGTCCGCCTTCGCGGACTAACCCCGAAGCCTTCGGCGCGACCGGAGCCCGGCTGCGCGATGATGCATCGACAACCCTCTCCCACGCAGTTTGTGGGGGAGGGTGCCGAGCCTAGGCGAGGCGGGAGGGGGCGTCGTGGGCGCCACGCACCGCCGGGAATCACCCGCAGGGAGGCAACGCCACAGCCTCACCGGGTTGAGTTCCGCGCGCGCTTCAGCTTCCACGCATCGCGCGGAGCCAACCCAACCCTCCGCCAGGCAGTTTTGGGGGAGGGTAGCGAGCCTGGGCGAGCTGGGAGGGGGCTCCGTTGAGAGCCTTCGCCGAGCTGTACGCCGCGCTGGACGAGACCACCAAGACGAACGAGAAGGTGGATGCGCTGGCGCGCTACTTCGCCGCCGTGCCGCCGGAAGACGCGGCGTGGGCGGTGCACTTCCTGAGCGGGAGGCGGCCCAAGCGGCTGGTGGGCTCGCGCAAGCTGACCGAGTGGGCGATGGAGGCCACGGGCACGCCGGACTGGCTGTTCGTGGAGTGCTACGAGGCCGTGGGCGACCTGGCGGAGACCATCGCCCTGCTCCTCCCGCCGTCGGGCGCATCGAGCGACCTGCCGCTGCGGCACTGGGTGGAGGAGCGCCTGCTGCCGCTGAAGGGCGAGGACGAGGCCACGCAACGCAGCGAGCTGCTGCGCGCCTGGGCGGAGCTGGACGGGCCGCAGGCGTACGTGTGGAACAAGCTGATCACCGGCAGCTTCCGCGTGGGCGTGTCGCAGAGCCTGGTGGTGCGCGCGCTGGGCCGCGTGAGCGGCGTGGACGAGGCCGCCGTCGCGCACCGCCTGATGGGCGCATGGGAGCCCACGGCGGAGTTCTACGCGCGTCTGCTGGGCGCGGACACGACCGACGCGGACGTGAGCCGGCCGTATCCCTTCTACCTGGCCTACCCGCTGGAGGCGGAGCCGGAGACGCTGGGCGAGGCGGCGGAGTGGCAGGTGGAGTGGAAGTGGGACGGCATCCGCGCGCAGGTCGTCCGGCGCCGCGGCTGCACGTACATCTGGTCGCGCGGCGAGGAGCTGATCACCGAGCGGTTCCCGGAGCTGGAGCAGGCGTCCGCGTTCCTGCCGGACGGCACGGTGCTGGACGGCGAGATCTTGCCGTGGATGGACGGCGCGCCGATGCCTTTCGCGCAGCTCCAGCGCCGCATCGGGCGGAAGGTGCTGGGGCCGAAGATATTGGCCGAGGTGCCCGTGGTGCTCGTCGCGTACGACCTGCTGGAGCTTGGCGGCGACGACGTGCGCGAGCGGCCGATGGCGTGGCGGCGAGAGAGGTTGGCGGAGCTTCTCGCGTCGCTTCCGTCCGCCGCGGCGGCGCGGATGCCGCTGTCCCCGATGGTGGATGCGGGCGATTGGGACGGGATCCGCACCGCCTTCCGCGGCTCGCGCGAGGTGCGGGCGGAGGGGCTGATGCTGAAGCGCGCCGACTCGCCGTATCGCGTGGGGCGGCGGCGGGGCGACTGGTGGAAGTGGAAGGTGGAGCCGTTCACCATCGACGCGGTTCTCATCTACGCTCAGCGCGGGCACGGCCGGCGCGCATCGCTCTACACCGACTACACGTTCGGCGTGTGGGACGGGGACCAGCTCGTCCCGTTCGCCAAGGCGTACTCCGGCCTGACCGACGAGGAGATCCGGCGCGTGGACTCGTTCGTGCGGCGCAACACGCTGCAAAAGTTCGGGCCCGTGCGCACCGTGAAGCCGGAGCTGGTGTTCGAGCTGGCGTTCGAGGGCATCCAGCGCTCGCCGCGCCACAAGTCCGGCGTGGCGGTGCGCTTCCCGCGAATGGTCCGCTGGCGCACGGACAAGAAGCCCGAAGACGCGGACTCGCTCCAGCAGATCGTGGACATGCTGGGGGATGGATGAGCGGCGGCGCGGCGGCCTCTCCATCGCGGGACAACACTCAGCCGGGAGATGCCGTGCAGCTCGTGTATCTGAGGGCGGACTGGTGCGGCGTGTGCCACGAGAAGACGCCCGTGGCGGAGGAGATCGCCCGCACCATGGGCGTGCCGCTGGAGATGCTCGATGCCGACCGCGAGCCCGAGAAGGCGCGCGCCGAGGCACTGCGCATCCGCCAGGTGCCCACGCTCGCGCTGGTGGACGGCGACCGCATCCGCTTCCGCCTCGTCGGCGAGATGATCACCGCCGATAACGTCGCCCGCCTCACCGAGATGACCGAACGAACGCCCCCGCCAGCCTGACGATCCTCGCCCCGATGAACCCCGCGAGGAAGTTCCGACGCGTATGGGTGCGATTCATCGCATCCGCTCCGCTTCAGATGGCGGCGGTGACGCGGAATCGGTCGATCCCGACGTCGTGATCGGGGTGGGACGAGATCGACACGTCGATAGATCGTAGCCTATGACGCATCCGGAGACTCGGTGCGGTCGGAGCCCGCCCGAAGGCCGCTGCGCGGCCTGCTGCGGAGAGGATGGCGAGGTCCTGAGGAAAACGAGAAGGGCGGCCGTGAGTGGCCGCCCTTCTCGTTTTCTCGATCGATCCACATCCACAGTCGGTGCCGGAATCTACCGGCGGGGTCGAAGGACGGTGTCCGGGACGAAGCCGACGACGCCCTGCGTGGCCTTGCCGGCGAACACCGCCGAGATGCCGCCGTCCACCGGCTCGACCCAGGCGGAGTCGCCGCGGGCGAGGTGGCCCGTGGTGTAGACGCCGTAGGTCACGTCCACGTCGCGGCGGGCCCAGCGCACCTCGCGGCCGGTCACCGGCACGTCGTCGCTGTACTGCACGCGCAGCACCTTGCCCAGCAGCACCCCGATGGCGAGCACGAGGATGATGGCGATCAAGCACCCCAGCACCAGGATGCCATCCTCGTTCGCCACCACCGAATGCCGGCGGGACGCGTCGTGGCGGGCACCGGCTTCGCCCTGTGCGGGCGCGGTCGGGAGATGCAGGGGCACGGACGTTCTCGGTATGACACGGGAGGCCCCGGCGGAAACGGCCGGCGGCGGGCGGAAGCACGGGCGGAGGAAACTACCCGCTCGGCCCCAGCGCCACCATCGGGGATTTCCCGACAGCCACTCCGGACGCGGCTGGAACGATCATCGACCGCCGATCATCATCTCCCGAACCGCTTGGAGGCGTACGGAGACGAGATCCCACTGCCGCTCATCGACCGAGATCGCCCGGCGGACCAAGCCACATCCACCAGGAACGCGGGCGAAACAGAACTCTTGACGGAGGAAACGCGGCGCACGCATATTCCCTACAGAATCTCAGGGGAGAAACTGGAGGGGAGAACCGTGCCCGAGCAGATGCCGCTGGTGAAGGGAACGCTGGACCTGCTGGTGCTGCGGGCGCTGAGCTGGGGCCCCATGCACGGCTTCGAGATCACGTCGTGGCTGGAGGACCGCTCGCGCAGCGCCATCGCCGTGGAGGACTCGGCGCTGTACCAGGCGCTGTACCGGCTGGAGGCGCGCGAGCTGGTTCAGGCGGCGTGGGGCGTGACGGAGAACAACCGGCGCGCCCGCTACTACACGGTCACGCCCGCCGGCCGCGCCCACCTGCTCGCCGAGACGGAGCGCTGGGTGCGCTACGCGGCCACGGTCACCGGCATCCTCACCGCCCCGGCCCCCACGTGATCCGCCCGGGCATCCGCAGGGCGTTCAGCCTGGGCGCCTGGCGCCGCGACCTGCGCGAGGAGGAGGTGGACGAGGAGATCCGCCTGCACCTGGAGTTGCGCGCGGAGCAGCTCGCGCGCCGGGGCATGCCCCCGGCACAGGCGCGCGCCGAGGCGGCCCGGCGCTTCGGACAGCCACACCAGGCGCGGGCCGAGCTGCTGCGCGCCGCCACGCGACGGGAGGCACGCATGCGGCTGCGGGACTGGTGGGACGGGCTTCGGCAGGACGTGCGGCACGCGGTGCGGGGGTTGCGGCGGGAGCCTGCCTTCGTTGCGTTCGTGGTGGCGACGCTGGCGCTGGGCATCGGCGCGAACGCGGCGATGTTCGGCGTGATCGACCGGCTGCTGCTGCGCGGGCCGGAGCACGTGCGCGACCCCGGCCGCGTGGTGCGCATCTACACCACCGTGCGCTACGACGGCATCGGCGAGCTGACCAGCGGCACGTCGGGCTACGTCACGCTGGCGCACCTTCGCGACCACGCCCACGCCTTCGAGGGCTTCGCCGGCTACTCGGCGCGCGACGCCACGCTGGGCCGCGGCCAGGGCTCGCGGCGGGTGCGCGTGACCAACGCGACGGCGAGCCTCTTCCCGCTGCTGGGCGTGAAGGCGCAGGTGGGCCGCTTCTTCGGGGAGGACGAGGATCGTGCTTCGGGCGGCGAGCACGTGGCCGTGCTGGGAGACGCAGTGTGGCGCGGCGCGTACGGCGCCGACCCGCGCGTGGTGGGCACGCAGGTGATGCTGGACGGCGAGCCGTATACCGTGGTGGGCGTGGCGCCGCCGGGCTTCACCGGGGTGAACCTGGAGCGCATGGACGCGTGGGTGCCGCTCAGCCTCTCGTCCGCCCGGGTGATGCCGGACTGGGCGACCACGTGGTTCGCGCAGTGGATGCACGTGGTCGGCCGCCTGCGCCCGGGCGTCACCCGCGAGCAGGCGGGCGCGGACGCGACGGCGGCGTTCCGGCGCAGCTACGACGGCAAGAACAAGGAAGAGGCGGCCGGCTCCGTCTCGGCGGGCCCGCTGACGTTCGGCGACGACGCGAAGGAGGGGATGGAGGTCGTGGTCTCGCGCTGGCTGCTGGGCATGTCGCTCGTGGTCCTCCTGGTGGCCTGCTCGAACGTGGGCAACCTGCTGCTCGCCCGCGCCATGCGCCGCGAGCGCGAGGCTGCGGTGCGTGTGGCGCTGGGCATCGGCCGCGCGCGGCTGGTGCGGCTGCTGCTGCTGGAGAGCACGCTGCTGGCGCTGGCGGGCTGCGCGGCGGGCCTGGTGGTGGCGCACGCGGGCGGGCAGCTCGTGCGCCGCACGCTGCTGGGCGACGTGGAGTGGACCACGCCGCCGGTGAACGGGCGGGTGGCGGCGTTGAGCGTGGCGCTGGCGCTGCTGGTGGGGCTGGGCGTGGGCCTCGTTCCGGCGCTGCGCGCGTCCGGCGCGAACGTGGTCGGCTCGCTCAAGGCCGGCTCGCCGGAGGGCGGCGCCCGGCGGTCGCGGCTGCGCACCACGCTGGCGGCGGCGCAGGTGGCGCTCTCGGTGGTGCTGCTCATCGGCGCCGGGCTGTTCGTGCGCAGCCTGGGCCGGGTGAACGCGACGCCCATGGGCTTCGAGCCGGCGCGCGTGCTGGCGGCGTCGATGGAGTGGGTGCGCCAGCCTCCGCCCTCGGCCCACCAGGCGTCGGACCCGGCGCAGGGAGCGGCGGCGGACTCCGCGCGAAAGCTGGAGCGCCGGCGCCGCGACCGCGCGTACGACGACGCGCTCGACGCGGTGCGGAGGCTGCCGGGCGTGGCGGGCGCCAGCGTATCCATAGGCACGCCGTTCTACTCGTCGTTCGGGGTGGACCTCAAGGTGCCGGGGATGGACTCCATCCCCTCGCTGGAGGGCGGCGGGCCGTACGTCGCGGCGGTCTCGCCGGACTTCTTCCGCACCATCGGCACGCGCGTCGTGCGCGGCCGCGGCTTCACGGCGGCGGACGGCGCGAACGGCGAGCGCGTGGCGGTGGTGAGCGCCACCATGGCGCGGCTGCTGTGGCCGGGACGCGACCCGCTGGGTAACTGCCTGCTGGTGGACGGTGCGCCGTGCTCGCGCGTGGTGGGCGTGGTGGAGGACGCGCACCGCTACGAGCTGAAGGAGAAGCCCGCCATGCAGTACTACCTGCCGCTGGGCCAGGAGAAGGGCATCGGCGGGCGGATGCTGCTGGTGCGCCTGGCCGACGCGTCGCCCGCGGGCGTGCTGGCGGCCACCGAGCGCGTGCGCCGCGAGTTGGAGCGGCGCAACCCGGACCTGGTGTACGTGGAGGTGAAGACGCTGCAGCAGTCGCTGGACCCGCAGGTGCGCCCGTGGAAGCTGGGCGCCACCATGTTCACCGCGTTCGGCGCGCTGGCGCTGCTGGTGGCCGCCATCGGCCTGTTCAGCGTCACCGCGTACGGCGTGATCCAGCGCCGCCGCGAGCTGGGGGTGCGCGTTGCCCTGGGCGCCCAGTCCGGCGACATCCTGCGCCTGGTGCTGGGCGAAGGCGTGCGGACCGCGCTGGCGGGCACGCTGCTGGGCGCGGCCGTGGCGCTCGCGGGTGCGCGGCTGGTCACGCCGCTGCTCTTCGACACGTCGCCGCGCGACCCGGCGGTCTACGCCACGGTGGCCGCGGCGCTGCTCCTCGCCGCCGTGCTCGCCACCCTCGCCCCGTCGTGGCGCGCCTCCCGCACCGACCCCGCCCTCGCCCTCCGCGCCGACTGAAGGAACGGAGGCTCATCGTCCGAGAACACGCGGACGACGTAAGAACCGGGAGATGCGATCGCGTTCGCATCTCCCGGTTCATTACGTTCAGGTGATGAACGGATGTCGCCGCTGCCGAGCCGGCGGGTCTCACGCGGAGGCGCGGAGCCGCGGAGAACGGCGGAGAACACATCACCTTTCTTGCCGTTCTCCGCGCCCTCCGCGGCTCCGCGTGCGCCTGCCGTTCGGGGACGGCGAGAAGGGACGGACGATGCGCATCGCCGCTCAGAACGGGGCGCCGCCGCCCGCCTGGTACCACTTCCGCGCGGTGCCCCACTTCTTCTTGTAGTTGCCTTCGCCGGAGTGGCCGCGGTTGCACGACGAGTGCGCGAAGACGCTGCCGCGCATGTTGTAGAGATAGCTCATCAGCGGCCCCGTAAGCTCGTCGGTGTCGTCCTCCGTCAGCCCTTCCTCCTTGATGTAGGCGTGGAGGCGCTCCTTCCACGGCGGCAGGTGGTCCATGTCCACGTCCTGCCCCTTCCCGATGGCCAGACCGCAGATGTGGCACACGTACACGCCGTTCTTTTTGGGCGTGTCGACCTTCATGTAGTTCTTGGCGTCGGCCTTGAAGCCGAGCGACTTGCGCACGTCCGACGAGAGGATGTCGTCCGGGTCCAGCGGGTCGGCGGCGTAGTCTGCCGGGTCCCAGTCCTCGTCGTCCTCGGCATCGTCCATCGCCTCATTGAGCGCGCCGATCTTGCGCAGGAAGTCTTCGACGTCGATCTCATCGTCGAAGCCCTCCTCCTGCTCCAGCTCCGACTCCAGCTCGCCGTCGCTCAGCTCCAGCTCCACGCCGTTGTCCGAAGCCCACTTCTTCACGTCGTCCACCGTGGCCTTGGACGCGCCGCTCATCGCCACGCGCTGCACGCGTCCGCCCGCGCCCGCGAGCAGCCCGCCCACCGCGCGGTTGCCCAGCGTGCGCTGAAGCCGGAGCACGTCACGCGGCGCGAGCGCGGCCCCGTGCGCACCCGCGTGCCGCAGCAGCGTTGCGCGGTGCGCCGCCGCCTGGGCCTGCACGGGCGCGGGCTCGCCTTGCGCGTGCTGCGGAGCGGCGCGCTTCTCCTCCGTCTGCACCTGCCTCGTGCGGTGCGTCATGCGTGGATGTCCTCGGCTGGCTGGCGGAGCGGATGGATCGACGAGAGGAGACCAGAGCCGTCGTCCGAGGCCGTCCGCGGGGAGCGATGCGGGCGCCGGTCCGGACGAGCCGTGGCACATCATCATACGGTAGATGTGGCGCCTGCATCCAGGCCCCCGATCTTCATCCGCCGTTCGCCGTGCCGGATCGAGGCGGAACGGGAGGTAATCGGCGGGAGAGTGCATCGGCCGGTCGGCGGCGGCGGGCGGTGCGGGCGGATGAGCGGCACCGGGCGTGCAGGGTGTGCGCGGCTTCGCATCTTCCGTATCCCCGTGCCCGGCAACACCCAAGATGGAACGCAGACGCATCTCCATAGCACCGCCCGTCATCCCCGGCTTCCGCGCCGTGCCGTTCACCGGCGTGATCTACGTGATGAGCGAGGCGCAGCGGCTGGGCTACTCGTACGGCAACCCGGAGTGGTGCAACCTGGGCCAGGGCATGCCCGAGACGGGCGAGCTGCCGGGCGCGCCGCCGCGGAAGTGCACCGTGGAGATCACGCCGGCGGACCAGGAGTACGCGCCGGTGGCCGGCATCCCCGAGCTGCGCACGGCGGTGGCGGATCTGTACAACCAGCTCTACCGCCAGGGCATGTCGTCGCAGTACACGGCCGACAACGTGTGCATCTGCGGCGGCGGACGGCTGAGCCTGGCGCGCACCGTGGCTGCGCTGGGCGAGATCAACCTGGGGCACTTCCTGCCGGACTACACGGCGTACGAGGAGCTGCTGGACATCTTCCGGCTCTTCACCTCCATCCCCATCCTGCTGGACGGCGACGAGGGCTACGCCTTCGACAGCCGCGCGCTGGCGCGGGAGATCACGGGCCGCGGGCTCTCGGCCGTGCTGCTGTCCAACCCGTCGAACCCCACGGGCAAGACCATCCAGGGCAAGGAGCTGGCGCGGTGGGTGGCCCTGGCGCGCAAGCTCCAGTGCACGCTGCTCTTCGACGAGTTCTACTCGCACTACGTGTGGGGCGGCGACGAGCCCGACGGGCTGGTGTCGGCCGCGCGCTACGTGAAGGACGTGGACCGCGACCCGGTGCTGCTGCTGGACGGCTTCACCAAGAACTGGCGCTACCCCGGGTGGCGGTGCACGTGGGTGGTGGGCCCGCGCTCGGTGATCGAGGGCGTGAGCAGCACGGGCTCGTTCCTGGACGGCGGCGGCAACCGCCCGCTCCAGCGCGCCGCCGTGCCGCTCCTGGAGATCGAAGCGGTGCTCGCCGAGACGGCCGCCATCCGCGAGACGTTCGGCCGCAAGCGCGGCGTGCTGCTGGAGGCGCTGCGCGAGGCCGGCATGCGGTTCGACGTGGAGCCCGAGGGCACCTTCTACGTGTGGGCCGACCTGTCGCGGCTCCCCGCGCCGCTCAACGACGGCATGGGGTTCTTCCGCGCGGCGCTGGAGGAGAAGGTGATCTGCGTGCCGGGCGAGTTCTTCGACATCAACCCCGGCAAGCGCCGCAGCGGCCGCCCCTCGCGCTTCCGCCAGTACGCCCGCTTCTCCTTCGGCCCCGAGGAGTCGCAGGTCGCGGAAGGCGCCCGCCGCATCGTGGAGATGGTCCGCCGCGCGGGGTGAGGATGAGCTGAAGCCCGTCGCCGCGCCCTGGCACATCGCCCGTGACGATCTCACCACTCGCGACGATCTCACCACCTGCGACGATCTCACCACCTGCGGCGATCTCATCACCTGCGGCGATCTCATCACCTGTAGGGGCTGCGATTCATCGCGCCCGAATGCCTCCGAATGCGGAGATGCTCGGGCGACGAGCGAAGCCCCGAGGTCGCGCGCTGCCGGACGGGTGAATCGTCCACTTCCGACCACGGTTTCTCAAGCGCCGACCTACGCTGGCGCCTGAACCCGCCCGTGGGCAGACCTTCTTCCGTTTCACGCCTCGGACCTGCTCGAACCCCCTTTCCGCGCCGCCATCCCGAATCGAACAAAGTCGGGGTCATCGGCCAGCCACCCGCGACCACGACCGGCAGAAGGCTCTCCCGTAGGATCTACGTCGCGGCGTTACCTGCCGCAGACGTTTCGCGTGGTCGTCCATCCCTCCATCTCTCCGACAAACCTCCGCCGCGTCCGGCGACTGTGGGCGTCGCACGCACAGGAGGCGGATGACGTGTGCTGCGGTCGGGCACGTTCTTGCGCAGAGGCTTGGAGCCGGCAAGTAAACAGAAGACGTGCCTTCGCGGGTGCAATCATCTACATTGGTAACACAACTCCGCCCTCCCAGAGAGCGTGTTACCCCCAACGAGCAGCGGAACCGGTGAAGGCGGATCGGATCGCGTCGCCTCGCCGGCCGCTGATCGAGCTGCGGGATGGACGCGCGGGAAGGACGAAGGGCCAGGTCTTTTCTCCACACCAGAAGCCATAGGCATGATCTCGGTAGCACTCATCGAAGACAACCGTCTCGTCCGCGAGGGGCTGGCGGCGATGCTGGAGCGCACGGAGGATTTCTCGGTCGTCGCGGTCGCATCCGGCGCCGAGCCGGCGCGGCTGAAGGAGGCCAACCCCGAGGTGATCCTCCTCGACGTGGGCCTGTGGGACGACGACAGCCTTCGCCTGGCGCAGACGCTGAAGGAGGAGTACCCGCAGTCGCGGGTGATCATCATGGACCTGCTGCCGGTGCACGAGGACATCATCGAGTTCGTGAACGCGGGCGTCTCGGGGTTCATCCTGAAGGACGCCACCTTCGACGACCTGGTGAGCACCATCCGCTCCGTGGTCGACGGCGCCCACGTGCTGCCGCCGGAGATGACGTCGTCGCTGTTCTCGCAGATCGCGCGCGAGGCGGTGGGGCGCACGGGGGCACGCGCGCTGGAGGCGGTGCGCCTGACGCCCCGCGAGCGCGAGGTCATCGACCTCATCTCCGAAGGGCTGAGCAACAAGGAGATCGCGGCGCGCCTGGGCGTGGCCAGCCACACTGTGAAGAGCCACGTACGCAACGTGATGGAGAAGCTGGCCCTGCACACGCGCCTACAGATCGCCGCCTTCGCCAACAAGAGCGCCGCTTCCTGAACCGGGACGGGGCGCCGTGACGCGGGTTGGGGTGAACCTCGGGCGAGCATCGCGGCCCCTGCCGAACCGCGGTTGGACAAGCGCCCAGGCCCTCGCTGGACGCCGATGCGCGCGGTGATTCGGGATCGGCAGTCGGCCCGGGAGCCGCACCTCGTCCCTTGCGCGGAGATGGCGAGGTGTCGAAGCCCCGGTGCGCGTCGTCATCGCCCCTCACCGGCAGACCCTCGGTTCCCCACCGTTCCTCATCTCCCGATCCCGGTGTGGGCGATGCCGAACGATGGATGCCTCTCCGCCTGCGCACGAGGATAAGGAACGGCGCGCCCTGTCGATCAGCAGTGACCGGGTGGGAAGAGGCAAAGGTTTCGGGGATGAAATGCGGACACGGGAGCCGGACGAATCCGGCTCCCGCGTCTATTTGCACCGCCTACCGCCGCCGCGTCACGGGATGCGGCGGAGCTGCACGCGGCGGTTCTGCGCGCGGCCTTCCACGGTCGCGTTGGACGCCACCGGACGCTCCAGCCCGAAGCCCTGGGCCGTGAGGATGGCGGGATCCACGCCGCGGCTCACGAGGTAGTCGACCACCGACTGCGCCCGCGCCTGCGACAGCGTGCGGTTTGCGGCCGCGGTGCCCACGGCGTCCGTGTGGCCTTCCACCTGCCAGCGCGACCCCGGCGTGGCCTTGATCGCCGCCGCGGCCGAGTCCAGCACCGTGCGCGAAGCGGGCAGCAGCTCGGCCCGGTTGGTACGGAACTGCACGCGCAGCAGCACCTGGTCGCCGGCGTGGTCCGTCGTGCGCCACACTGTGTCGGTGCGCACGACGCGGACGGTGTCCACCCGCACCGAGTACACGGTCTCCACGCGCGGAGGCGGCGGCGGCGCCATCACGACGCGGGGGGCGTGGCCGCCGACGAAGTACGAGAACCCGAGCTGCGCCAGCGGGCTGAACGTGGTCTCCTTGCGCATGGGCACCTCGTGGTACCCGGCGAACTGTACGCGGCCCTCGGCGCGCAAGGCGAAGCTCTCGCTCAGCATCTGCCGGATGCCCAGGCCCGCGGTGGCGCCCCACACCGAGTGCGTGACCCGGTCGTTCTCGCCGTTGATGCGGGTCAGCTCGGTCCCGATCAGCAGGAACGGGCTGGTCCGCGCGTTCAGGTCGCCGGTGAGGGTGAGCGCCGCGGCGGGGTTCAGATACGTCACCCCGGCGCCGCGGGCGCCGCCGGCGCTAACGCTGATGCCCACGTGACGGCTGATGTTGTAGCCCACGCGCGCCACGACCGTGGGCGTGGCGCGAGACGGGACCGCCCGGTCCGCGAAGCGGCTTTCGGGCGCGCCGCTGCCCAGGAAGTCGCGCAGGGCGGTGTCGTTGAACAGCGCCCCGCCGCCCAGGCTGAACTCCCAGCTTCCCTCGCGGTGGGGCCCGTCCGGCAGATCCTGCGCGGCGGCCAGGCCCGGCATGCACACGGCCAGCGCCACGGCCGCGCTTACGATTCGGTTACGCACGGAGAACTCTCTTTTCTGTATGTGAAGGCAAGGCTTCCGGCGGGGCGAGGGAGGAGGAGCCGCGTGGCCCCGCCCCCCTCCGCACCCCACCTTTCGCCGCTCGCTACGGCAGGGTGATGACGGTGCCGGTCCCCAGGGTCACGGCCCCGTTGCGGGCCAGCGCCCGGCCGGTCAGCGTCACGTTGTTGACCAGCGTGATGGTGGTGAAGGCGATGATGTTGCCCTGCCACGCGCTGCCCGTCCCGATGGTGGCCGAGCTGCCGACCCACCAGTAGACGTTCCTGGCCTGCGCGCCGCCTGCCAGGACCACCGAGCCCGCCGTGGTGAGCGTGGACGGGGCGCGGATCACGAAGATCGCGTTGGCCGGGCCGGAGAGCGTGACCACGCCCGTGACGCCCACCGACGAGTTGGAGCAGTAGACGCCGGGTGCCAGCGTGGTCCCGCCCAGGTCCGAGGTGATGGTGGTGCCGCAGGGCATCGCCGCCAGCGCCAGGTAGGCCGTGGTCAGGTCACCTTGGGCCGTCTGGGCGAACGCGTCGCCTTGGTGCCGCGAGCCAGTGATGGTGCAGGGCGGGAAGCCGGTGATGGCAATGCCCGGCCACACGCTCACGTCCGCGTTCACGACGCCCGGCGCCGAGGCGCAGCTCACCGCGGAGCCCGCCAGGATGCCGTGCGTCGCGGCCGCGCCCAGCGAGGGCCCGACGGCCGGCGGCAGCGGCGATGTGGTCACCGTCACCGTGGCGTCGCCGAAGCTGCCGCCGCTGGTGGCGCGCACGGTGTTGGGGAACGTCCCCGCCACGGCGCCCGCGGTGAACAGGCCCGCCGCGTCGATGCTTCCGCCGCCCGCCACGACCGACCAGGCCAGGCCCGGCGTGGCCACCACGTTGCCGTTGCCGTCCCTGCCTACGGCGGTGAACTGCCGCGTGGTGCCCGCCGCGACCGTGGCCGGGTCGGGAAGGACGGTGATGGTCACCAGCGCCGTGGGCGTCACCGTGACGGTGGCGAAGCCGGCCACGCTGCCCGCGGAGCACGCCGCGGTGCTGCACGCCCGCACCGTGTTGGGGAAGGTCCCGGCCACCGTGCCCGCCGTGAACAGGCCCGTGGCGCTGATGCTGCCGCCGCCCGCCTGGACGCTCCAGGTGGGCGTGAAGGCCACCAGGTTGCCGTTGGCGTCCTTGCCCGTGGCCGTGAACTGCTGCGTGCTGCCCGTGCGCATCGTCTGGGGGTCCGGCGTGACGGTGACGCTCGCCAGCGGCCCGGCGGTCACCGTGACCGTCGCCGTGCCTGCGAGGCTGCCCACGCTGGCCGTGACCGTGTTCGGGAACGTTCCCGCAACGGTGCCGGCGGTGAACAGGCCCGTGCCGGTGATCGTGCCGCCGCCCGCCGCGACCGACCAGTTGGGCACCGTGCCGACCACGTTGCCCGCCGCGTCCTTGACCACGGCCGTGAACTGCTGTGTCGCCCCTACCGCCAGCGTCGCGGGCGAAGGCGTCACGACGATGCTCGCGGCGGGACCGGCCACCACCGTCGCGGTCGCGCTGCCGGAGATGCTGCCCACGCGTGCTACGACCGTGTTGGGGTACGTGCCGGGCAGCGTGCCCGCGGTGAACACCCCGGAGCCGTTGATGGACCCGCCGCTCGCCGCGACCGACCACACGGGGTCGATGCCCACCACGTTGCCGTCGGCGTCCTTGCCGACCGCGGTGAACTGGCGCGAGGTGCCGATCGCCAGGGTGTCCGGGTTGCGCGTGACCAGGATGCTGGCCACCACGCCGTGCTCGGTGGGGTTGTGCTCGCAGGCGGCGAGCGCGGCGACCAGCACCACGCCTGCCATCCATGCGAAAGGTCGAACCGCTCTTGCGGCCATGGGGGGGCTCCGGGTTTGATGTATTCACGGCGGAAACACCACCCTGGCCGTGCATCGTCACGTAAGTGTGCGCGGCCAAGATAGTTGCGTGAAATCTACCCCGGAGATCCCCGGCCGCCATCACACGTGTGGGGTGTGGAGAAGGGTAGGGATTGCGCCCGCCCGGCGGAGGAGGGAAGTACGCCGAAAGGACTACGTACTTCGGGCGGGATGGGAGGCGATGGAGGGGCGTCCATCCCGAGAGCGCGGCCCTTGCAAGGTGGTGCCCGGCGGCGGAGTTTGATGGGTCCGCTTTGCCTCTCCCCCAGTCCCGCTCCCGGAGGAACACCATCCCGGCCTTCTCCCGCCGCGACCTGGTCAGCATGGCGCTGGCCGTGGCCGCCACCGTGCTCGCCGCCGCGCTCACGTTCATGCACGCGGGCCCCGTCGCCGGCTTCGTCTCGTGCGCCGCGGCGCTCTCGCTGCTGGCGATGATGGTCGGCCACGGCACCGACCAGCTGGGCAGCCGCATGGGCCCCGGCGCCACGGGCGTGCTCCAGTCCGCGCTGGGCAACCTGCCGGAGCTGTTCGTGTGCATCTTCGCGTTGCGTGCGGGCCTCGTGGGTGTGGTGCAGGCGGCACTGGTGGGCTCTATCCTCGCCAACTCGCTGCTGGTGCTGGGCCTGGCGCTGCTGGTGGGCGGGCTGAAGAACGGCACGCAGCGCTTTCAGTCCGAGGCCCCGCGCATGGCCGCCACGCTGATGATGCTGGCGGTGGCCGCCCTCGCCATCCCCACGCTCGCCGCGCGCCTGCACACGCCCGCGGCCGCGCACGAGGCGGCGCTGAGCGGCGCCTGCGCGGTGATGCTGCTGGTGGTGTTCGCCGCCAGCCTGCCCTTCTCCCTGCGCGGCGACCCCGCCGTGGTGTGCGGAGACAAGGAGCCCGCGCACGCGCCGTGGCCGCTGTGGATGGCGATCGTCGTCCTCGTGGGGGCCAGCGTGGGCGCCGCCTTCGTCTCGGACTGGTTCGTGGAGGCGCTGGGCCCGGCCATGAAGACGCTGGGCATCTCCGAGACCTTCAGCGGCCTGGTGGTGGTCGCCATCGCCGGCAACGCGGTGGAGAACGTGGTGGGCGTGCAGCTCGCGGCGCGCAACCGGCCGGACTATGCCATGAGCGTGGTGCTGAACGGCTCGCTCCAGATCGCGCTCGCCCTCATCCCCGTTCTCGTCCTCATCTCGTTCTTCGTGGGCCCCACGCCGCTCACGCTGGTCATGCCGCCGCTGATGGTGGCCGCCATGGCGCTCACTGCCGTGGTGAGCGCGTTCATCGTCTACGACGGCGAGTCGATCTGGCTGGAGGGCGTGGCGCTCATCGGCCTCTATGGCATCATCGTCTCCGCGTTCTGGTGGGGATGATGCGGGATGCGGGGTTGGGTGGACCGTCGATTCGGCGCAACTCAGGGGTTGATCATCAGCCTTGAACGCTGTTACCATCAGAGCATGAGCACTATCCAAGAGATCGAGCACGCGGTCAGCCATCTCCCGCCGGAGGACCTTTCCCGTTTTCGGGAGTGGTTCCTCCAATTCGATGCGGAGCTGTGGGATCGCGAGATCGAAGAAGACGTCGCTGCGGGCCGTCTCGACGCGCTGGCGGAGGAAGCACTGTCCGATCTGCGTGCGGGCCGAACGCGCTCGTTGTGACGCACAAGGCCACTCCGCGCTTCTGGGACGCGTACGACCGGCTTCCGCGCGACGTGCGGCGGTTGGCCGACGAGGTTTTCGGCTTTATGAAGGCCGATCCGCGCCACCCTTCCGTGCACCTGAAGAAGGTGGGCCCGTTGTGGTCAGCCCGTGTCGGGGCTCACTCTCGTGCGCTGGCGGTGGAGGAGGCGAATACGCTGGCCTGGTTCTGGATTGGCCGGCACGACGAGTACGAGCGGCTGATCCGGGGCCGCTGATCGGCGCCGTGATCCGGCGCATTCGCGAGGCTCCCCGCGGGAAGGCGGGGAGCCTCGTCGCTCGTCAGCGGTTCTGGTGGATTCCCTCGGCGAACTCCTCGATCATCTTCTTGTTGAAGGCAGGGATGTCTTCGGGCTTGCGGCTGGTGACGAGGCCCTTGTCCGTGACGACCTCCTGGTCCACCCAGCTGGCGCCTGCGTTCGCCAGGTCGGTGTGCAGCGACGGCCACGAGGTGACCTTGCGGCCGCGCACCACGTCCGCCTCCACCAGCAGCCACGGGCCGTGGCAGATGGCGGCGATGGGCTTGCCCGCGTCGTAGAACGCGCGCGCCAGCTTCACCGCGTCGGCATCCATGCGCAGGTAGTCCGGGTTCATCACGCCGCCCGGCAGCAACAGCGCGTCGTAGTCCTCCGCGCGGGCGCCGGAGAGCGCCACGTCCACCGCGAACTCGTCGCCCCACTCGGTGTGCTGCCAGCCCTTCACCTTGCCGCTCTTGGGCGACACGATCTGCGTCTCCGCGCCCGCCTCTTCCAGCGCCTTCCGCGGCTCCGTCATCTCCACCTGCTCGAACCCGTCGGTCACGAGGATCGCGACCTTCTTGCCTTCCAGCTTCTTCATCGTCCCTCTCCTGTCATCCGGTTGCGGCCGTTCACGACGGCGCCCGCGCCTTCGCAATCCCGGTGCCCTCCGCCCCCGGACCGCGACGCGACTCCAACCGGTGGCGCGCCGCTCATCATCTCTCCACGGTGGCTCGAACGCCGTCCGGTCGAACTCCTCCTGCGCGAGGTGCGGCACCTGCGGGAGGGTCGGTGTGGCCGCAGAGCCGGTGTACCGTATCAGCAGGCGGGCCGGTGCGGTGATCCGTCGCGGGGTCGGCTCCGGCGTTGCATCGGAGCCGCGTCGCATCGGGCGAGCGGATGCTGCCTGGAGAGATGCACGGCCGAGCATCTCCCGCGCCCTAGCACGTTGGGGCGGCATACGTTACCGTGTCCGTGCGGCGGATGCGCGTTGGAACGGATTTCAACACGGAGGCGGGGGATGGGCGACGTGGAGATGAAGAGGCGGATGCTGGGCCGCGGCGAGCTGCGCGTGTCGGCCATGGGCCTGGGCTGCATGGGGATGAGCGAGTTCTACGGCGAGGGCGACGAGGCCGAGTCGGTGGGCGTGATCCACCGGGCGCTGGAGCTGGGCATCAACTTCCTGGACACGGCCGACATGTACGGCCCGTTCACGAACGAGGAGCTGGTGGGCCGCGCCATCCGCGGCCGTCGCGCCGAGGTGGTGCTGGCCACCAAGTTCGGCGTCGTGCGCACCGGCGACCCGGCGCAGCGCGGCATCAACGGCCGCCCGGAGTACGTGCGCCAGGCATGCGACGCCTCGCTCAAGCGCCTGGGGACGGACCACATCGACCTGTACTACCAGCACCGCGTGGACACCAGCGTGCCCATCGAGGAGACGGTGGGGGCGATGGCGCGGCTGGTGGAAGCGGGCAAGGTTCGGCACCTGGGCCTCTCCGAGGCGGGCGTGGACACGCTGCGCCGCGCCCACGCCGAGCACCCCATCGCCGCGCTCCAGACGGAGTACTCGCTGTGGACGCGCGACCCGGAAGACGGGATCCTGGAAGCGTGCCGGGAGCTGGGCATCGGGTTCGTGGCGTACAGCCCGCTGGGGCGCGGCTTCCTCACGGGCCGCTTCCGCAGCATCGACGACCTGCCGGAAGACGACTTCCGCCGCGGGTCGCCGCGCTTCCAGGGCGAGAACTTCGCCAAGAACCTGGAGCTCGTGGACCGCGTGGAGGAGCTGGCGCGCGGCAAGGGCTGCACGCCGTCGCAGCTGGCGCTTGCTTGGGTGATGGCGCAGGGCGACGACGTGGTGCCCATCCCCGGCACCAAGCGGCGCAAGTACCTGGAGGAGAACGCCGCGGCGGCGGGGGTGGAGCTCTCGCCCGCGGACCTGGCGCGCATCGACGAGGTGGCGCCGCGGGGAGTGGCGGCGGGTACGCGGTACCCGGAGGCCGCCATGGGATCGGTGGGGCGGTAACAACGGGCCGCAAAAAACAAAAGTCTTGCCTGGTTTCGGGCGCGAGCGCACTCTTACGCCGCTCCGTTTTCGATACCACGCATCACCGGGCCCGGCCCTTGCTAGAGGCTGGGCTCCAGGGCTCGCCAATTGCAGCACCGGTTACGTTTCCCGACACCGCCGAACGTGTCCGGGTAAAGGTGTGTCATAGCCGCATTACGTTTACGTCCACTTCTTGCGCACCGCTGCGGGCTCGCGGCGCGCCCTCTCAGGGAGACGCAGCCCGCTCGATGAACAGCCCCGCCGCGCCGCAGTCCCTCCCCGTCTCGCCCGCAGAGATCGAGCTTTTGCGCGACCTGGCCGAGGCCACGCGCGCCGAGATGGAGCAGCGCGCCAGCGCCCGCGAGGCCGAGCGGCGCGCGCTGGCAACCATGCGCGTGCTGCACGCGGTGGCGGTGGCGGCCAACGAGGCGGTCGACGTGGACGCGGCACTGGCGCGTGCCCTGGACGAGGTGCGCGTCTTCACCGGCTGGGCGGTGGGCCACGCCTACGCCGTCTCTCCGGCCGACCGGGAGCTGCTGTTGTCCACGGGCCTCTGGTCCGTAGGCGAGCCCGGCGCGTTCCCGCTGCTGCGCGAGGTCACGGCCCGCACGCCGCTGCGGCGCGGCCAAGGCCTGGCGGGCCGCGTCCTGGCGGCGGGCGAGCCGGTGTGGATCGACGACGTGGAGAGCGACGCCGGGTTCTTGCGCCTCGCGGCCGGGACGCTGGGCGTGCGCGCCGCTTTCGCCTTCCCGGTGCGCGTGCGCAACGAGACGGTGGCGGTGCTGGAGTTCTTCTCCGAGCTGGCGGCGCCGCCCGACCCCGCGCTCCTGGACGTGGCCACCCAGGTGGGCACGCAGCTGGGCCGCGTGGTGGAGCGGGAGCGCGCCGCGCGCGCCCTTCACGCCAGCGAGGCGCGCGCCCGCCGCATCGTGGAGACGGCGCACGACGCCTTCGTGGGGGTCGGCGCCGGAGGCGAGATCACGGAGTGGAGCCCGCGCGCGCACGACGTGCTGGGGTGGACGCGGAACGAGGCCGTGGGCCGCTCGTTCGTGGACACGGTGGTGGCTCCGCGGCTGCGCGACGCGCAGCGGGCCGAGCTGGCGCGCCTTCTCGCCGCGGCGGACGAGGGCGAGGGGGGGGTGCGGATGGAGGTGGCGGTGCTGCACCGCGGCGGGCACGAGCTGGCCGCCGAGGCCAGCATCGCTCCCCTGCCCGAGGGCGGCGGTACCGTGCTGGGCATCTTCCTGCGCGACGTGAGCGAGCGCCGGGCCATGGAGGAGGCGCTGCGGGCCCGCGGCGAGCAGCTGGCCGCCGCGCAGGCGCTGGCCCGCACGGGGAGCTGGGAGTGGGAGGTGGATTCCGACCGGGTGGACGGCTCGGACGAGCTGTTCCGCGTGGCGGGCTGCGAGCGCCGCCCCCTGGCCCTGGCCGACGTGCTGCTGCACATCCACCCGGACGACGTGGGGCTGGTGCGGGCGTCGGTAGAGCAGGCGCGGCGCTCGGGCGAGCCCTTCACGCTGGACCACCGGCTGGTGCGTACCGGCGGCGAGGTGCGCGTGGTGCAGACGCGCGGCCGCGTGATCGGCGGCCCGGGTCCGCAGCGGATGATGGGCACCTGCCACGACGTCACCGAGCGGCGGCGCGCCGACGAGGAGCTGCGGCGGAGCCACGAGGCGCTGCGCGAGGCGCAGAAGATGGAGGCGGTGGGCCGGCTGGCCGGCGGGGTCGCGCACGACTTCAACAACCTGCTCACGGCCATCAAGGGCTACGCCGAGATGCTGCTGATGGACCTGGACGAGGGCAGCCCCCTGCGCGCCGACGTCCACGAGATCGCGCACTCGGCCGAGCGAGCGGCGGCGCTCACGCGGCAGCTGCTCACCTTCAGCCGGCGGCAGGTGGTGCAGCCGCGGGTGGTGGTGCTCAACGAGCAGGTGCGCCATGCCGAGGCCATGCTGCTGCGGCTGCTGGGCGACGAGGTGACGCTGGTGACGGAGCTGGAGCCCGCCGCGGGCTCCGTCCTCATCGACCCCGGCCAGGCCGACCAGGTGCTCGTGAACCTGGCGCTCAACGCCCGCGACGCCATGCCGGGCGGCGGCACCGTCACCGTCCGCACGGGCATGGCCGTGGGCCCGGAAGCCGACGCGGCGACGCACGGCTGCCGCGCTCCCGGCCCCTACTGCGTGCTGGAGGTGAGCGACACCGGCCGGGGGATGGACGAATCCACGCGCGCCCGCGTGTTCGAGCCCTTCTTCACCACCAAGGCCCGCGGCGAGGGCACGGGGATGGGGCTCGCCACGGTGTACGGCATCGTGGAGCAGGCGGGCGGCTGCATCCACGTGCGCAGCGAGCCGGGCCGCGGCAGCACCTTCCGCGTGTACCTGCCCGTGGCGGACCGCGACGACGCGGACGGCGAGGTGGATGGCGGCGTGCCCGGCCCCAGCCGCGCCGCCGCGCCGGCTGCGTCCGCCACCATCCTGGTCGCGGAAGACGAGGCGGCCGTGCGCAGCCTGGTCCGCCGCGTGCTCCAGCGCGAAGGCTACACCGTGCTGGAAGCGGCGGACGGGCGCGAGGGGCTGCGCGTGGCCCGCGAGCACGCGGGGCCCATCGACCTGGTGGTCACCGACGTGATCATGCCGGTGATGAGCGGCCGCGAGCTGGCAGATCAGCTGGCCGTCGCGCGTCCCGGCGTGCCCGTGCTGTTCATGTCCGGCTACACCGACAACGTGATCGCCAGCCGCGGCGACCTGGAGCCGGGCGTGGCCTTCCTCGCCAAGCCCTTCGGCCCCGACGAGCTCGCCGCCCGTGTCCGCGACATCCTCCGCTCGACAGCCCCGTCCGAGTAGCAGCTCCTGCGCTCACGCCGCATGCTCTGCCGGCGCAGCGGGATTGCGGGGTGCGGCGTACCGAAGCCGACCCTACCGCCTACCCGATCACCACGAACGGTGGGCGATGCGGTGATTGGCGGGCCGATCGGTCCAGTGATCCGCGGCCGCCGACGTCGCATCGACACGAGGTGCCGTCACCTTGAACCGCTCCGCGTGGGGTGTATCTTGTCGGACGTCGGCGCGCGAACGTGGCCCCCGCCAATGCCCTCCGGTGCGAGCGCCGCCGACTCCGCCCCTGGATGGCTCATCTGGAAGGAGAACGTGACATGGCGAAGCCGGCAAAGAACACGATCTGCCTGTGGTACGATCGCGATGCGGAAGATGCGGCGCGGTTCTACGCCGAGACCTTTCCCGATTCGTCCGTCGACGCGGTGCACCACGCACCGGGAGACTTTCCGTCGGGGAAGAAGGGCGACGTGCTCACCGTCGAGTTCACCGTGCTGGGCATTCCATGCCTCGGCCTGAACGGCGGGCCCGCGTTCAAGCAGACCGAAGCTTTCTCCTTCCAGGTCGCGACGGAAGACCAGGCCGAGACGGATCGCTACTGGAACGCGATCGTCGGCAACGGCGGCCAGGAGAGCGACTGCGGCTGGTGCAAGGACAAGTGGGGATTGTCGTGGCAGATCACGCCGGTCG
Organism: Longimicrobiaceae bacterium; assembly: GCA_035696245.1. Classification (NCBI taxonomy): domain Bacteria; kingdom Pseudomonadati; phylum Gemmatimonadota; class Longimicrobiia; order Longimicrobiales; family Longimicrobiaceae; species Longimicrobiaceae bacterium. Next base: position 31,548 of record DASRQW010000156.1, read on the forward strand.
TCCTTTCGCAGTCGATCACCGATCCCGATCCCGCCGTCGCCAAGCGCGCGTTCGACGCGATGATGACGATGCAGAAGATCGACGTCGCCGCGATCGAGGCAGCGCGCCGCGGCTGAGGTTGCACCGCCGGCGGGCGCATCTCGGAAGCGCGAGGAGCATCACGCGCTGAGCCGGCCCCGCTCGACGCTGACCCCAGCAGTTTTCGGACGGCTGGAAGATCGCGCCCGCACGAGGAACGGATTCCAGGCGTTGCAACGGAGCGGACGGGCGTCTTCGTCCCCGTAGATCGAGCGCCCGCCCAGCCGCTGAACGTCAGTTCGTCAGGCCCGGAAAACACCACGGCAACCGCAGGTACCCTCCTGCGGCTGCCGTGGTGTTTCTACGCTGTCCCCTCCTCCCTCCCTGTCTCCCGCATCCGGTCCGCTGCTTGCGCTCCCGTCCGTGTCCATCGGCGGGAGCGCGTCTTCCGTCGCGCACATCGGCACAGCAGCGAACGGCGAACGTGGCGCGCAGCCGCACCGCATCTCCCGAATCCGCATCTCCCGAGAAGGACGCAAGCGCACCTGCCGATGTGGCGCCTGCGGCATCGTCCGATGCAGGCGTGTCCGCGGCTTCCGATGAGGCGCCGACGGCTTCCAGTGAGGAGGCAGCGGCGTTCGCGCGCGTGGAGGAGTGGTTCGCGGAGCGGGGATGGGAGCCGTTCGAGTTCCAGCGGGAGGTGTGGCGGAGCTACCTGGCAGGCGAGAGCGGGCTGATCCACGCCGCCACGGGCACCGGAAAGACCTACGCGGCGTGGATGGGGCCGCTGTTGGAGTGGATGGCGGAGGGCGCGGAGGCGGGGAAGACGAAGCGCGCCGCTCCGCCGCTTCGCGTGCTGTGGCTCACGCCGCTACGCGCCCTGGCGGCGGACAGCGAGGAGGCGATGCGCCTGCCGCTGGAGGCGCTGGACCTGCCGTGGACGCTGGAGTCGCGCACGGGCGACACGTCCGCGGCCGTGCGCTCCCGCCAGCGGCAGCGCCTGCCCACCGCGCTCGTGACCACGCCCGAGAGCCTGTCGCTGCTGCTC
>DASRQW010000157.1 GCA_035696245.1 Longimicrobiaceae bacterium
TCCCCGGCGTCCACCTCTCTTTTCCGTACGACCAGCGGCGTGGCCTCAGCAGCAGTCGCAGTGCTCGTTGTTGCAGCAACCGTCCTTGCAGCACTCGCAGTCGCAGCAGGGCTTGGTGTCGTCCTGGGCCATCGTAGCCTCCAGTGAGGAAGTCCGTACATCTGCATCCTCAGGATAGCCGGAAACCGGCACGCGAACAAGCCCGCCATCCGTCGCAGGCCGGCCGTCACCGGTCTCGCGCTACGCTCGCCGGGGACGGTGAAGGCCCTCCCGGCACGGCGTTCGCAGGTCGGGCGCGGTTCGCATCACGCGCAGCGCAGCGACAACCGGAGACGAGCGACACGATGGGTTCGGCGACACTTCAGCACGACGTAGAGCAGATCGTACGCGGCGACCACCGCGATCCCTTCCGGGTGCTGGGCCTGCACCGCGTCTCCATCGGCGGCGAGATACGGCTGGTGGCGCGCGCGTTCATCCCCGGCGTGGAGAGCGCCGCCGTGGTGGACGCGGCCGGCGGCGCCGTCACGCCCATGGAGCGCATCCACCCGGAAGGCTTCTTCGAGGCCGTCTTCCCCCGCGGGGCGGAGTCGTTCCCGTACCGCCTGCGCACCGAGACGGCGGACGGGCAGGTCGCGGAGGAGGCCGACGCGTACGCGTTCCCGTCCACCGTGAGCGAGTTCGACCTCTACCTCATCGGTGAGGGCACGCACCTGCGGCTGTACGACGTGCTGGGCGCGCATCCGTGCGAGATGGACGGCGTGGCGGGCGTGCGCTTCGCCGTGTGGGCGCCCGCCGCGGACCGCGTGAGCGTGGTGGGCGACTTCGATGCGTGGGACGGGCGGCGCTTCCCCATGCGGCTGCACCCCGGCGCGGGCGTGTGGGAGATCTTCATCCCCGGCATGGAGGCCGGCACCGTCTACAAGTACGAGATACAGACGGGCCACGCCGGCACCTTCCTCAAGGCCGACCCCGTCGCCTTCCAGGCCGAGCACCGCCCCGCCACCGGCTCCGTCGTGGCCGAGATCAATGGCTACGAGTGGGGCGACGACACGTGGATGGCCCGCCGCGCCGAGGCGAAGGAGGAGTGCGGCGCCTTCGCCGTGTACGAGGTGCACCTGGGCTCGTGGCGCCGCGTGCCGGAAGAGGAGGACCGGCCGCTCACCTACCGCGAGCTGGCCCACCAGCTGGCCGACTACGTGAGCGAGATGGGCTTCACGCACGTGGAGCTGCTGCCGGTGATGGAGCACCCGTACGATCCGTCGTGGGGCTACCAGGTCACCGGCTACTACGCGCCCACGTCGCGCCACGGCGGCCCCAAGGACTTCAAGTACCTGGTGGACCACCTGCACCGCCGCGGCATCGGGGTGATCCTGGACTGGGTGCCGGCGCACTTCCCCAAGGACGCACACGCGCTGCGGCGGTTCGACGGCACGGCGCTGTACGAGCACGCCGACCCGCGCCAGGGCGAGCACCCGGACTGGGGCACGCTCATCTTCAACTTCGGGCGCAACGAGGTCCGCAACTTCCTCATCGCCAACGCACTGTTCTGGCTCGACGAGTACCACGTGGACGGGCTGCGGGTAGATGCGGTGGCGTCCATGCTGTACCTGGACTACTCGCGCCAGCCGGGGCAGTGGGTGCCCAACCGCCACGGCGGGCGCGAGAACCTGGAGGCCATCGCCTTCCTGCAGGAGCTGAACGGCCTGGTGCGCGAGCGCCTACCCGGCGCGCTGATGATCGCCGAGGAGTCGACCGCCTGGCCGGGCGTCACGCAGCCGCCGCACCTGGGCGGGCTGGGCTTCCACCTCAAGTGGAACATGGGGTGGATGAACGACTTCCTGCGCTTCGTGGAAGAGCAGCCCATCTACCGGAAGTATCACTTCAACCTGCTCACCTTCTCGCTGATGTACGCCTTCAGCGAGCGCTTCGTGCTGCCTTTCTCGCACGACGAGGTGGTGCACCTGAAGGGCTCGCTGCTCGCCAAGATGCCGGGCGACGACTGGCAGAAGTTCGCCAACCTGCGCCTGGCGCTGGGCGTCATGTGGGGCCACCCCGGCAAGAAGCTGCTGTTCATGGGCGGCGAGATCGGGCAGTGGAGCGAGTGGAGCGAGTCGCGCTCGCTGGACTGGCACCTGCTGGGCGGGCCGCTGCACGCCGGCATACAGCGCTTCGTGCGCGACCTCAACGCGCTCTACGGAGCCGAGCCCGCGTTCTGGGAAGTCGACTTCTCGCACGAGGGGTTCGAGTGGATCGACTTCCGCGACGTGGAGCAGAGCATCGTCTCGTTCCTGCGGCGCGGCAAGCGGCCGGGCGACGAGCTGCTCTTCGTCTGCAACTTCACGCCGGTGCCGCGCCACGCCTACCGCGTGGGCGTGCCCGCCGAGGGCGAGTACCGCGAGCTGCTGAACAGCGACGCGGAGCTGTACGGCGGCAGCAACCTGGGCAACGCAGGCGGCGTCGCGTCCGAGCCCGTGCCGGCCCAGTCGCGTCCGCACTCCATCTCGCTCACCCTGCCCCCGCTCGGCATCCTCGTCCTCAAGCGCGAGCCGAGCGGCGAAGGCTGACGTTCGGGAGACGCGGATCGTGGCTCGGGCGAGCTGGATCGTGGATCGAGAGATGTGAAGCGGCGGACGGGAGATGGAAGGCGTCGCATCTGCCGATTCGACCTGGTGCCGGGCGGAGTGCCAGGCATCCGCGGTGCTTCGGCCGATGCGAGCCGCGCATGGGGACGGAGCCAATGCATCCTCGGTCTCGAGGTTCGGTCGACGATCGCGGATGAGCGGAGGAGACCGCAGATGTCGTTGCGTCACACCTATTTGTGCGGAGTTCCGTATGCGGTGGGACGCGGGGGCGGCGTCCGACACGGCGGAGAGGTGCGTTCCGCTGGGCTGTGCTGCGCCGATTCTTGCGTGGCCGGGGCGGTTTGAGGGTCGGCCCGCAACGGGCATGAACCAGCCTTTCCGGGGGTCGCGCGTGGCAGTGCAGACCGTCCTCCTCGTGGAGGACAACGAAGACAACCGCATGATCTACTCGACGGCGCTTCGCCACTTCGGGTTCGCGGTGGTGGAGGCGTTCGACGGCGAGCAGGGCATCGAGCTGGCGCAGGAGCACAACCCGGCGGTGATCCTGATGGACGTGACCATGCCGGGGATCGACGGGTGGGAGGCCACGCGGCGCATCAAGGCCATTCCGCAGACGGCGCACATCCCCGTGATCGCGCTCACCGCCCGCGCCTTCGGCGAGGACCGCCGCACCGCCGCCGAGGCGGGCTGCGACGGCTTCCTCACCAAGCCCATCGCCCCGCGCGAGGTGGTGGACGCCGTCCGCAAGGCGCTGGGCCAGCCCGCCACCTGACCCTGCGCGTGCACGCCGCCTGGGCGTCGCGTGCCCGCGGGTGAGCCCGCGCGAGAGGTCGTGGGCCCCGCGCAACGGAGAAACCAGTCCAGACACGTCACGGGAGGATACATGGCGAAAGCCACGTCCGGCTCGGAGAAGCCGGCGAAGAAGACCAGGGCTACGGTCGCGACGCCGGCTGGCGACACAGCGGAGAAAGAGCCGGCCGCGTCGAAGCAGCCGACCCGATCGGCAACCGCGAAGAAGACGGCCGCCGCCACGAAGAAGCCCGCCGGTTCCGCCACGCCCGTGAAGGCGCCGGCGCGTGGGAAAGCGGCTGCCGGCACGGGTGCGTCGGACACGCCCTCCGCCGGAGCTTCGGCGAAGGCCGGGAAGAGCGCGAACGCATCCGCCGGCTCGGCGCCCTCCAAGACGGCGAAGGCGTCCGGCGGCGCGGCGGCGAAGAAGACGGCCGCGGAGACGCCCGGCCGGGCGAAGAGTGGCGGAGAGGCGAAGGCGGAGGGCGGCGCCCCGGACCTGCGGGCGCACATGCGCGACTTCGCCTCCACGCGCGCCGAGGGTTGGGGGCACGACGACTGGCTCGCGTTCCTCGACGAGCTTCACGGACGCGGGCACGACGTGAGCGACCACCACGCCATCGGCCGGCAGCTGGAGAGCGAGCGACTGTCGCTGGTGCTGGAGCGCATGCCGGAGCTGAGCCCGCCCCAGGTGTCCGCGCTCGTCGAGCGGTTCGAGACGCTCTGGAGCCTCCGCAACGCGCAGGCGTCCGAGCTGGCCGAGGTCCGCGGCGTCTCCGGCGACCTCGCCGAGCGAGTGCTTGAAGCGGTCCGCCACGGCTGAACCCGGGGGCGCATCCAACATCCCTCGACAAACAAACCGCCGGTCCGGCTTCGCTGCCGGGCTGGCGGTTTCTTGTTGCAGAGTGAGGGTAGTTGGAGGCGTGGGGCGGGTGCCCCCTCCCCCAGCCCCTCCCCCAAAACTGCCTGGGGGAGGGGAGCTAATTGGGGGCAGCCGTTAGAATTTCGGGGGATTTGGATTCCATTGAAGGCTCCATCCTCACCAGGGTGAAGAGACGGGTGGCTGAGGCGCGAACCGGCGTCGCCGCAGCGTCGGGATGATGGGCATCTACCGAGCACGCTTGGGCCTGTTCAGCCGCCGCCCCGGGCGCGAGCACGAGTTAAACCCCACGCCCGCAAGCAGTTCTCCCCTCTCCCGCTTGCGGGGGAGGGGCCGGGGGAGGGGGCGCCTCCCCCCAGCGACACCGCCCCAGGCGTGCTCCGTCAATCCTCCACCTTCTCCAGCAGCGCCACGGGGAACGAGGCGAACAGCTCGTCCGCGCGCAGGCCTGCGAGCGCCCCGCGAGGGGAGGATTCGACTACCTCGCCGGTGAGAACGTTGCGGAAGCGGCCGGAGAGCACGTCTGCCGAGCCTTCGACCCACGTGTTCTTCCACGTGCCGGCGGTGGGAAGGGCGAAGTCGTGGCCGCGCATGAGGGCGGCGGCGAGGCGGGGGACGACGGCGACGACGGTGGAGCCGGCGCCGCGGCGCGCGAACGCGAGCAGGTGCCCGACGGCCTCGCCAGCGGAGGCGAGCGGGACGTACTCGCCGTCGCGGAACAGGTCCGGCAGCGCCTCGCGCAGGAGCAGCGCGCGGTGGGTGAGGAACATCTTCGCGCGCCCGTCCTCCCACGCGTCCATCAGCTCGCGGGCTACGGCGGCGGGATCGCGCTCCTCCAGGTCGCGGCGGAGGGCGGCCAACGTTTCCCGGCGCAGCGCGTAATCCACCGGCCGGCGGTTGTCCGGATCGACCAGGCTGAAGTCCCACAGCTCCTGGCCCTGGTACACGTCCGGCACGCCGGGCGCGGCCAGCTTCACCAGCGTCTGCGACAGGGCGTTCAGCATGCCCATGCGCGCCACCACGGGCTGGAGTGCGCGGAAGTCTTCCATGAACGCGTTGCCTGCGCCGCGCCGCAGGATCGCGCGCACGAAGGCCTGCAAGCCCTGGTCGTACTCCTCGTCGGGGTTGATCCAGCTGGTGTGGACCTTGGCCTCGCGCGTGGCCTTCTCCATGTACTGGCCCACGCGGGCCACGAACTCC
>DASRQW010000158.1 GCA_035696245.1 Longimicrobiaceae bacterium
GATGGCGCCGCGCGGGTTCTCGTTGTACAGCGAGACGTTCCCGCCCGTGACCGGCGTCTCCAGGGCGCGGCACGCTTCACCGATCCCGCGGATGGCCTCGGAAAGCTGGTAGTACACCTCAGGCTTGAGCGGGTTGCCGAAGTTGAGGTTGTCGGTCACCGCACGGGGCAGGGCGCCGGAGCAGACCAGGTTGCGCGCTGCCTCCGCCACTGCGATTACGCCGCCGCGATAGGGGTTGAGGTACACGTAACGCCCGTTGCAGTCCACCGTGGCCGCCACGGCCTTGCGCGTGCCTCGCAGCCGCAGCACCGCCGCGTCGGAGCCGGGCCCGACGATGGTGTTCGTGCGGACCGTGCTGTCGTACTGTTGGTAGACCCAGCGCTTGGACGCGATGGTGGGCGAGTCCAGCAGCGCCCGCAGCGTCCACGCCGGGTCCGCCTCTTCCGGTAGATGCTGGAGCGTCGATGCATCCCATCCGCGCAGCTTCGCGATCTCGGGAGATTCGACGCCTTCGCGCGTGTACGTGGGGCAGCCGGTGACCAGCGGCTCGCCGGGAATCTCCACGACCACGATGCCATTCTCGCGCACCACGTAGTTGCCCGTGTCCGTCACGCGGCCGATGGTCTCCGCGTCCAGGTCCCAGCGGCCCAGGATGGAACGAACGTCCTCCTCGTGCCCGTTCTTGGCGACGACGAGCATGCGCTCCTGAGTCTCGGACAGCAGGATCTCGTACGGCCTCATCCCGGTCTCGCGGACGGGCACGGCGGTGATCTCGATGTCCACGCCCGTGCCGCCCCGCGCCGCCATCTCGGTCGACGACGAGACGAGGCCCGCCGCGCCCATGTCCTGGATGCCGACGATGTGGCCGGAGCGGATCAGCTCCAGCGAGGCCTCCAGCAGCAGCTTCTCGGTGAAGGGGTCGCCCACCTGCACCATGGGCCGCTTGGCCTCGCTCTCCGCGCTCAGCTCGGCCGAGGCGAAGGTGGCGCCGTGGATGCCGTCGCGCCCCGTCTTCGCCCCCACGGCCATGATCGCGTTGCCCACGCCTTCCGCCACGCCCTTTATCAGCTCGTCGGCCCGCAGCAGGCCCACGCACATGGCGTTGACCAGCGGGTTGCCCTCGTACGCGGCGTCGAAGTAGACCTCGCCGGCCACGGTGGGGATGCCCACGCAGTTGCCGTAGTCGCCCACGCCTTTCACCACGCCCGCGAACAGGTAGCGCACCCGGTCGCCCTCCGCCCCGTCCAGCTCGCCGAAACGGAGAGAGTTGAGCATGGCGATGGGGCGCGCGCCCATGGTGAACACGTCGCGGAGGATGCCGCCCACGCCGGTCGCCGCGCCCTGGTACGGCTCCACGGCCGACGGGTGGTTGTGCGACTCGATCTTGAACGCCACCGCCAGCCCGTCGCCCACGTCGATCACGCCCGCGTTCTCGCCCGGGCCCTGGAGGACCCACGGCGCCTCGGTGGGCAGCTTCTTCAGCAGCGGCCGCGAGTTCTTGTAGCCGCAGTGCTCGCTCCACATGGCGCTGAACACGCCCAGCTCGGTGTACGTGGGCTCGCGGCCCAGGATGCCGAGGATCAGGTCGTACTCGTACGTGGAAAGCCCGTGGTCCGCGACCAGCTCGGGGCTGATCGCGGGGTCTCCGGGGCGGGTCTGGACGGACACTGGGCTCCTCAGCAGCGGGGTTCGGGAGATGCGGGGCCGCTCAGCGCGCCGGCGGCGGAATCGGCGTGGTCGGCACCGGAGTCGTCGGCGCGGGGATCGGCGCCGTCGGGTATCCGGGCGTGCCCGGCGGCACCGTGGCCGGCTCGCTGCCGGTCGTCGGCGCGGGCTGCCGCGCCGGGATCGGCGTCGGATAGCCCGGCGTTCCCGCGGGCACGCGGGCCGGCTCGGCGCCCGTCGTCGGCGCGGGGTCCGGAAGCCGCTGGCG
>DASRQW010000159.1 GCA_035696245.1 Longimicrobiaceae bacterium
GCCGAACGCCGATCATCTGCCGTCCCGCATCTGCCGAGATCACGGGGCGATGACGACGCGGAGGATCCAGTACGAGATCGCGGCCATCAGCGCCGAAGCGGGGATCGTGAGCAGCCACGCCCACACGATCCGCCCCGCCAGCCCCCACCGCACCGCCGACAGCCGGTTCGTCGCCCCCACGCCCACGATGGAGCCGGTGATGGTGTGGGTGGTGCTCACCGGGATGCCGAACCGGGTGGCGATCAGGATGCTGAGCGCGCCGCCCGTCTCCGCGCAGAACCCGCCCACCGGCCGCAGCCGCGTGATGCGCGAGCCCATGGTGTGCACGATCCGCCAGCCGCCGAACAGCGTTCCCAGCGAGATGCACGTGTAGGCGCACATCTCCACCCACAGCGGGATGTGGTCCGCGTTGGTGACGTAGAAGTGCCGCAGGATCCCCGTCTCGTGCTTGAAGACCGACTGCGACGCCACCAGCAGGCCCACGATGATGCCCATCGTCTTCTGCGCGTCGTTGCCGCCGTGGGCCAGCGACAGCGCCGCCGAGCTCACCAGCTGCCCCGGGCGGAAGAGCCGGTCCACCAGCTTGGGAGAGGCGCGCTGGAAGATCCAGTACACCATCACCATCAGCGTGAAGCCCAGGATGAGGCCCACGATGGGCGAGATCGCGATGAACGACAGCGTCTCGATCCACTTGTGGCCCCAGGTGATGGCGGCCAGGCCAGCCTTGGCCACGCCCGCGCCCGCGTACCCGCCGATCAGCGCGTGGCTGGAGCTGCTGGGGATGCCGAAGAACCAGGTGATCAGGTTCCAGATGATGGCGCCCGCCAGGCCCGCCAGGATGACCGTAGGCGTGACGATGCTCACGTCGATCATCCCCGAGCCGATCGTCTTCGCCACCGCCGTGCCCACCGTGAAGGCGGCGAGGAAGTTGAAGCAGGCCGCCCAGATCACCGCGCGGCCGGGGCTCAGGACCCGTGTGCCCACCACCGTGGCGATGGAGTTCGCCGAGTCGTGGAAGCCGTTGATGAAGTCGAACGCGAAGGCGACCAGGACGATGAAGACTACGAAGGTAGCCACGTGCTCAGCCGTTCTTGAGTGCGATGCTCTCGATGACGTTGGTCACGTCGTCGCACTGGTCGATGGCGTCCTCGAGCTTGTCGTACAGCTCCTTCCACTTGATCACTTCCAGCGGGTCGGGGCTGCCGGCGAACAGGTTGCCCACGGCCTCGTGGTAGATGGCGTCGCCCTCCTCCTCCAGCGCCTTCATCTCGGCGCTGCGCTGCGCCACCACCTTGGGCTTCTTCATGTCTGCCACCGCGCCCTCGATGCAGTTGGCGGCGCGGCTGAGCACGTCTGCCAGGCGCTTGGCCGGCTCGCGCGTCTCCACGATGTGGAACATCTGGGCGCGGCGCGCGGTGCCGTCCAGCAGGTCGATCACGTCGTCCAGGCGCGAGGCCAGCAGGTGGATGTCCTCGCGGTCGATGGGCGTCACGAAGCTCTTGTCGATGCGGATCATCACGTCGTGCGTGAGGCCGTCGGCCTCGTGCTCCAGCGTCTTGATGGCCGTGACCAGCTCGGCCATGCGCTGCGGCTCGGCGAAGAGCTTGCTGAGCAGGTCGGCGGACTGGCAGAGCAGCCGCGCGAGCTGGCTGAACATCGAAAAGAATTGCTCGTCCCGGGGGATCAGGCGCACGGGCAGTTCTCCATCTGCTGAAAGGGATGCTGCATCTGTTCTGGCACGGCGGAGCGACAAGCTATGCACGCCGTGCCGCCCGCGAAAGAGTAGCGGATCGCCCGCTGGCGCGCACCATCCCGTGCGCCCGCACGGCTTTCCGGAGCATCTTCGTTACCGTCCCGTGACGCCCGCCGGTCCCCTCCCGCCGTACTTCGCGGCATCCGTTCCCCGCGTGCGCCGAAGCGGAACCGGAATCGTGAGATGCACGGCCGTCCATCGCCCGGATTCCCGTCTCGCGATGCGGTTCACCGTCCGCCGCCGCCCCGCATCCTCCACCCTGGAATCGGCACGCCGATCGTCCTGCGGCCCGGAAGCGAGAGCGCCGCGGGCCGGGTGCCGCGTCACGCCGTCGCGTCGGGTTGCGGCATCCATGCGGCGGCCGGACGTCCAGCCGCCACGCGGCCATCGGGCGCGGAAGTTGCGCGTCCGGCGGGGCGTTTCCCTTGCGTGCGCCCGCGCGCCGGCTCCGCCGGCGGGGCGCCACTCCGCGAAGCGCGTGCGGTGCCGCGGCTTGCCGCGTGTGGGGGCCGGGTGTACAATCCCCCCGCCCCGGCCCAATGCACCGCGCCCGCCCCGTGACCCATCACACCCGGCCGTCCATGCACTCTCGCGAGCCATCCAGCCGCGACTCCGAGACCGGTGCAGCACCGCAAGCCAAGTTCGGCCCCCTCCCCATCTCGTCCGTCAGCGTCGACCCCGTCGAGCAGCTGCTCGAGGAGATGCAGGAAGAGCCCGAGCCGCAGTCGCTGGCGTACGGCACGGGCCTTCGCGGACGGGTAGCCGTGGTCACAGGCGGCGCCACCGGCATCGGCAAGGCGATCGCGCTGGAGTTCGCGCGGCACGGCTGCCACGTGGCCTTCAACTGGTACTCGTACGACGAGTCCGGCGACATCGCGGAAGAGGCCGACCGCACCGCGCGCGAGATCACGCACCTGGAGGTGCAGTGCCACTCGCAGGAGTGCGACGTGCGCGACCCCGGCGAGGTGGAGAGCTTCGTGCGGCGCACGCAGGAAGAGCTGGGGGCCATCAACATCCTGGTCAACAACGCCGGCATCGCCCGCGACCGGGCGCTGTGGAGGCTGACCGACGAGCAGTGGCGGACCGTGCTGGACACCAACCTCACGGGCGCCTTCAACATGATCCGCGCGGTGGCCGCGCTCTTCCGCCGCCAGCACGACGGCAAGATCGTCAACGTCTCGTCGGTCCACGGCATCCGCAGCGAGTTCGGGCTGGCGAACTACAGCGCCTCCAAGGCGGGCCTGCTGGGCCTCACGCGCTCGGCCGCGCTGGAGTTGGGGCCGGCCAACGTGAACGTGAACGCCGTGGCGCCGGGCTACATCCGCACCACGCGCCTCACCAGCGGCGTGCCGGCGGAGATATTGGACACCGCCCGCGAGCGCTCCGTGCTGGGCCGCCTGGGCGACCCGCAGGACGTGGCGAACGTGGTCGTCTTCCTCTGCTCCGAGTACGCGCGACACATCACCGGCACCGTGATCCCGGTGGACGGGGGACACCTGCTATGAGGCCTCGTGAGATGAACGGCGGGCGATCCGCGGCCTCGGCGCTCCTCCTCGCCCTCGCCCTCGGCGGATGCGGGGGAAGCGCGGCGGCTCCGTCCACCGGACCCGCGCCGGCGACCGCGGTCGCGCCCGCCCGCGCCGTCGCGCCCATGGACCTGGGCGGGCAGCGGGTGCAGGTGCTGCCGGTGCAGGCCGCGCCGGGGCTGGCGGAGAGCCGCGACAGCCTTTCCGCCGTGCTGCTGCGCGCGCTGGAGGCACGCGACACGCGTACGCGCTGGATCACGCCGCAGGCGCTGCGCCGGTCGCTCGCGCGCGCGCCGGGCTACGCGGAAGACCCCGGCACGCTGCCCGCGGACCCGTTCGTGCACCACCAGGAGCACCGCGTGCTGGACCCGCTGGCCGGCGTGCTCCGCCGCTACGGCGCGCTCACCGACGCGCGCCTGGTGCTGATCCCCCGCGAGGCGCGCTGGATCGCCGCGCCGGATGGCGCCTCGGGCCGCGTCCGCTTCTCCGCCGCGATGGTGGATTCGCGCTCCGGCAACGTGATCTGGTACGGCGAGGCCGACGGCGCCGCCCGCCCGCAGCCCGACGCCGAGGCGGACGCGAGCGCCGCCGCCGCGCTGGCCGCCCGGATGCTGGTCGCGCCGCCGCAGTAGCAAGAACGACGTGAGGCGTCCGCCAGTTCGGGAGAGATCCCGTGGGCGGACGAATGGAAGGTCGAGAACGAGGGCGCGGCCCGGCCGCGCCCGCTACCGCATAGCCGAGCAAATGCCGCAGACCGTAACGCTGATCCCCGGAGACGGGATCGGGCCCGCGATCACCGAGAGCGTGGTCCGGATCATCGAAGCCACCGGCGCCGGGATCGAGTGGGAGACCCACCAGGCCGGCGTCGCCGCGCTGGAGACGAGCAGCACGCCGCTGCCGCAGGAGACCATCGACTCCATCCGCAAGCACCGCATCGCGCTCAAGGGGCCGCTCACCACGCCCGTGGGCGTTGGCTTCCGCTCCATCAACGTCGCGCTCCGCAAGGAGTTCGACCTGTACGCCAACGTCCGCCCCGCGCGCACCATCGTGCCCGGCGGGCGCTACGAGGGCATCGACATCGCCCTCATCCGCGAGAATACCGAGGGGCTGTACAGCGGCGTCGAGCACTACATCGGCATCGGCGACGACCCGCGCGCCGCGGCCGAGTCGGTGATGCTGGTCACGCGCTTCGGGGTGGAGCGCATCCTCCGCTACGCCTTCGAGTACGCGGTGAAGCACGGGCGCAAGAAGGTGACGCTGGCGCACAAGGCCAACATCCTCAAGTACACGCAGGGCCTCTTCCTGGACCTGGGCCGCGAGATGGCCAAGGAGTTCGCCGGACGCGTGGAGTTCGAGGACCGCATCATCGACGCCGCCGCGATGATGCTGGTGATGGACCCGCAGCGCTTCGACGTGATCGTCTGCGAGAACATGTTCGGCGACATCCTCTCGGACCTCATCGCCGGCCTGGTGGGCGGCCTTGGCCTGGCGCCGGGCGCGAACATCGGCAAGGACGCGGCGATCTTCGAGGCGGTGCACGGCTCCGCGCCCGACATCGCGGGGAAGAACATCGCCAACCCCGCCGCGCTGCTCATGGCGGGCGTGATGATGCTGCAGCACATGGGGATGGCGGAGCAGGCGGGCCGCATCCAGACCGCGCTCGAGGCCGCCATCCGCGAGGGCGACTCGCTCACGCCGGACCTGGGCGGCACGGGCACCACCGACTCGTTCACCGAAGCGCTCCTGCGCCGCCTTTGAGCACCCCGCAGCCGGGCGCCGCCTGCGTCAACTGCCGCCGCGGCGGCGACGACGCCAAGCTCGACACCGGCGGCTGGTGCGCCGCCTGCCGGGCCGAGACGGTGCGCCGTGCGGAGCTTCCCGCGCGCCTCGCCACCGGCGTTGCCGGAGTGCTGATCGTGTGGCTGCTCTTCCACTTCGGCGCGCTCACCTCGCGCTTCGTGGTGCTCTGGATCGCGCTGGGCGTCCTCATCGGCTTCGGCGCCTACAAGGTCGCCCGCCGCGTCGCCTTCGACCTGATCCGCGACAAGGGCGTCACCCCGCGGAATTGATCGGCGGGTAGGATGTGCATCGCCGGAAACCTGACGACCCTCCCCAGCACGCCTGGCGGAGGGTCGCCGCGCATCATCACCCTTTGCCATAAAGATGATCGCCGCCGAGAGATGCCGGGCCGTTCGGGGTTAGTCCCCGCAGGGGGACTTTGCGCTTCTGTTGCCGCGGTTTCAACCGCCAGCCCCTCCGCGGCGTATCCTCCGACGGAAGGAGCCAGGCAGAGAACCCGCTGGGCACGCTTCTTCCGCATCCTCGGGCCATGCAGAACCTCCTCGTATCTCCATGGCTCAACGTCGTCGCCGGCGTGGTGGGCGGTCTCTCGCTCGGCTGGGGCATCGGGCGGCTGCTGGGGCACGCGCTCGCCCCCGGCGCCATCTTCTCGCTGATGGGCGTCATCCTCCTCTGGTGGGCCTTGGTCGAGCGCCGCAAGGTCCGCCGCGGCACCCCCGAGAGCGAGCTGGACGGCTCCCACACCGTCGAGTAGGCGCGCGGCGTTGCTCGAGCGATGTCGCGGCCAACGCGTAGTCCGATCCCCTCCGATTCCAAGCAGCGCCTCGCATTCGCCGCGGAAACATCCGCCGGCGCGACAGGCCGACGCACGTTCGCGGGCGGTCTCCGCGGGTTGCCGCCCTCGCGCGGGTCGGGCTATATTCGCGGCTTGCCTTCCGTTACGTACCCGAACCCGAACCGACCCGCGAAATGGCCAAGTTTCAGGGCGTTGACTATTACGACGTAGACTCGCTCCTCACCGAAGAGGAGCGGATGATCCGCGACACCGTGCGCCAGTGGGTCGACGACGAGCTGATGCCGGTGATCGAGGACGCCTACATCGGCCGCTACCTGCCCAAGCAGCTCATCCCCGGCATGGCCGAGCTGGGCGTGTTCGGCGCGAACCTTCCGGAAGAGTACGGCTGCGCCGGTTTGAACAACGTGGCGTACGGCCTGATCATGCAGGAGCTGGAGCGCGGCGACTCGGGCATCCGCTCGTTCGCCTCGGTGCAGGGCGCGCTCTGCATGTACCCGATCTACGCGTTCGGCACCGAGGAGCAGAAGCAGAAGTACCTGCCGAAGATGGCGACGGCCGAGGTGATCGGCTGCTTCGGGCTCACCGAGCCGGACTTCGGCTCCAACCCCGGCGGCATGCTCACCCGCGCCACCAAGACGGCCGACGGCTGGGTGCTGAACGGGGCGAAGATGTGGATCACCAACGGCTCCACGGCACACATCGCCATCGTGTGGGCCAAGACGGAGGGCGACGACCCCAAGTCGATCCGCGGCTTCATCGTGCCCACCGACACCCCCGGCTTCACGGCCCGCGATCAGAAGGGCAAGCTCTCGCTGCTCGCGTCCGACACGTCGGAGCTGTCGTTCCAGGACGTGCATCTGCCGGAAGATGCGCTCCTGCCCAAGACCGGCGGCCTCAAGAGCCCGCTGATGTGCCTCACCCAGGCGCGCTACGGCATCGCCTGGGGCGCGGTCGGTGCGGCGATGGGGTGCTACGACGAGGCGCTCCAATACGCGAAGACGCGCGTGCAGTTCGGCGGCAAGCCCATCGCCGGCACGCAGATCCAGCAGACGCGCCTGGCCGACATGCTCACCGAGATCACCAAGGCGCAGCTCCTGTGCTGGCAGCTCGCCAAGCTCAAGGACGCGGGGAAGATGCGGCCGGAGCAGGTATCGCTGGCCAAGCGCAACAACGTGGACATGGCTACCGACGTGGCCCGCGAGGCGCGACGCCTGCTGGGCGCCAACGGCATCCTGGTGGAATACTCCGCCATGCGCCACATGGCCAACCTGGAGTCGGTGTACACGTACGAGGGAACGCACGACGTGCACGGCCTGATCCTGGGGCAGGACGTGACGGGGATCGCCGCGTACTGAGCGGCCCTGTGGCCCGCGCCGCGGCACCTTTCGCCGGGGCGCGGGCAAGGGGTTGACGGATGGGGAACGCGGTGTGAGATTCGTGGCCCGCAACCGGCCCCGTGCCGGGCGCGAAGCGGGAAAAGGCCAGGCAGGGCTTGACGAGAGGGCACGGCGCTGATAAGTTCGTGTTCTCTGCTGCGAGACGCACCGATAGCTCAACTGGCAGAGCAGGGGACTCTTAATCCCAAGGTTGTAGGTTCGATTCCTACTCGGTGCATTTGACAATCCGGATGTTGCTTGTGCGCCCGTAGCTCAGCTGGATAGAGCGCCTGACTACGGATCAGGAGGTCGGGAGTTCGAATCTCTCCGGGCGCACCTTGTTGGACGGCGGCGTGAATCGCTCGAGGCTCACGCCGCGTTGTGTTGAAGGTCGGTCATGCGCTCCTGTGGCGGAACTGGTAGACGCGCTAGATTCAGGATCTAGTGGGCGCAAGCCCGTGGAGGTTCGAGTCCTCTCGGGAGCATGGCTGGTCTTTTGTGGGCGGATGCCCAGGTGCTGAAACTGGTAGACAGGCCAGACTAAGGATCTGGTGCCTTAACCGGCGTGGAGGTTCGAGTCCTCTCCTGGGCACTGTGCTTTTTGACAACGCAAGGTTTTGGGAGGCGAGTGAGGATCGCGGCGCCGCTCGCGGCGCCGAGGAAAGTCCGAGCTCCGCAGGGCAGGGTGCCGGCTAACGGCCGGGCGCCGTGAGGCGACGGATAGTGCAACAGAGAGTAGACCACCGATGGCCCGCCGGCTCGCCGGAGGGCACAGGCAAGGGTGAAAGGGTGCGGTAAGAGCGCACCGCGCGTCCGGAGACGGACGTGGCATGGCAAACCCCACCCGGAGCAAGGCCGAACAGGGACGAGGAGCTGCCCGCTCCGCGAAGTGCGAAAGCCCTTCACAGTTCCGGGTAGGCTGCACGAGGCCGGCGGCAACGTCGGTCCCAGAGAAATGATCCTCCTCCGCTTCGGCGGTTGACAGAACTCGGCTTATTCCGCCTCCCAGTTTTTGCGCTCGTAGCTCAGCTGGATAGAGCGTCGGCCTCCGGAGCCGAAGGTCACAGGTTCGAATCCTGTCGGGCGCATCAAAACGTATGACCCCCGTGGTTGCTGCACTTGCAGCGGCGCGGGGGATCTTTGCGTTTAGAGTGTGTTTAAGAATCAGCACTCCGGCGTTCTGCGGAGCACGAGTTGGATCATGGCGAGATAGATCATCCCCTCACTGGAGGTGGTCAACTGCTCGTAGTCCTTGTTGAGACGGCGGTACTGTCCAAGCCAAGCGAAGGTTCTCTCTACGACCCAGCGCCGTGGGAGCACCTTGAAGCCCTTGTCGGTCCTCTTGATGATGCTCAGCAGCCGCCAAAATGTGCGGCCCAGTAGACCAGCTCACCCGCGTAGCCGCCATCGGCCCAGATCAACTTCAGACGCGGGTAGCGGCCCCACAGCTTGGAGAGCACGAGGCGAGCGCCGTCCCGGTCCTGCATCGAGGCGGCGTGGACGACCACCGTCAGGATCGGCCCCTGGGTATCGACGACGATGTGCCGCTTGCGGCCGTTGACCTTCTTGCCCGCGTCGTACCCACGGAGCCCCCTGTTTCGGTGGTCTTCACGGTCTGCGAGTCGATGATCCAGGCGCTCGGCTCAGGCTCTCGCTTTGCGGCCACTCGGGTCTGCTCCCGCAGCGTGTCGTGAACACGCTGGAGCACGCCCCGCTTGCTCCAGCGGTTGAAGAACCCGTACACGGTCTCCCACGGCGGGAACTCGTGCGGCAGCATTCGCCACGAGGCACCCCCACGCGTGTGGTAGAACAGCCCATTGATCACCTCGCGAAGGCTGTGCTTGCGCTGGCGGTCCGGGTTCGGAAGCAGGGGTTTGATTCGCTCCCACTCTGCGTCCGTTACGTCAGTCGGGTAGGCTCGTCGAGTAGTCATGGACGCATACCATAAGCGCTGCGCTACTCGTAGGGAAGATTCTTAAACACACTCTTAGCGAGCCGCGGAAGAGAGGCGGCTACGTTGCAGCCAATGGCCAGATTTGAACGTTTGACGGTCCGAACAGGATTTTTTCAGTCGCGCCCGTGAGCGGAACCTCGACCGAGAACCTTCCGCTGAGACCCCGCTCGGCCGGTATCAACAGGACATTTACGATCGCTGTGTGTGCGGTGTGCTCGACGTCGATTCGCTTTACGGCGAAGCTGCTGTGGAACACCAAGCCTTCAATGTGCACCCGCTGCTCGCCCGGTTCGCCCCGCTCGGCGATTTCGAAGAACTTCACATCCTTCGCTTCTACCAGCATTCGCCACTCAGGGTCGGGGGTTCATCCAATGGAGGCGTGCGCTTTTGCGCACTCCTCACACGCGTCACGCACCTTCCGCCGCGAGCTGGCCGGCCGCGACTTGCTCTTTACCCGCCGTCCTTTTTCACGCCGTTCGCCTTGTTGATCGCATCCTTTAGGGTAGACGGGTTACTGATTCCCAGACGCCGGTGGCCCAGCTTTTCGCCGGTCGCGCTGTGCCACGCGTCCTGTGCGAAGCCCGACCAGGGATTCAGCTTCTTCCAGCCACCCTGCCCCTTGTCTTCGTACCGCTTGACGGTGTCGAGGAGGCGCTTCTCCTGCTCGTCGTCGATCAGCGTGCTCCGCGATGCATCGCCCGAGCGGCCTTTCTCCAGGTTCTTGAAAAGGCCGTTGCCTTTTCCGGTCGGGTTGTTCCCCCAAGTCCCGTACGTGGTTGATTCGGCTTCGCCATCACGATGATATTCGATCCAGCTGTGGCCCGCCAGGAGACTGCCGTCACCACTTGAATGAATCGTTAGGGTGCCCGCCACAGGACGGTCGCTCCGCGGTGCGAGGACGGATCAGGTGTCGAAGACCAAGAGGCGCTGCGGTTCCGGGAAAAGCTCCCCAATCGCGTCCATGCGGTCCTCGGCGGGGATGTCGGGTGTGTGAAGCAGCGTCCGGATCCACTCCTCCAAGCCGTTGTCGCGGCAAAGCTCGTCGAGTGCAAAGCGAATTAGAACGAACGGCGTCACGTCCCCCTCGCAGACGAAGCCGAACGCCTCAGCCTCCTCGACGAGCCGGAGCGCCGTTTCGCGCAGCCGAGACTCCGGCGCGCCGTCCGGAAACCACCGCGCGTGAGCGCCGGCAAATTCAGGATCGAGCAACTTCGCTGTCAGGCGCTGCAGGTACGCGTCGAACATCGTACTGGAGACGTCGTTATAGACGCTTTGTCGAATCTGGAACATCAACCCTGCGCATGTCGTGTGACGATGGTTTTTCGACTCTGCGAATCCGTAGCCGCTGGGAGGCCGTGGGGCGCTGAATCAGGGTAACCACCGGAGCGTCCTGACTCGCGATGCCGTAGCTGGTAACGGGACCGAAGAGTTCCAGGGCTTCCGCACCGGCGCAGAGCGGGAGGAATCCCGCGAGCACCCGTGGGTCGTAGTAGCGGAAGTACATCTGCTCACCTTCCGGAGAGTGGACGAGGAGGAATCGCCGGAAGTGCCTCCGCAGCTCCTCCAGACTAGCGTCCGCGACCGCGAAGATGCCCCATGGGCCGCTCCAGAGCGTCTGCGTGATCCAGTCGAGCGCCTCCGCCTCGTCTACTCCGGGAAAGTCGTCGCGGAAGAGGAAGCGGAACCCGATCCACGCCTGCGCGTCCGGCTCCGCAGGGGAGGCCCTCCTCCCGGCTCTGCGGGGTGCGGGAGTGCCCGTTCCGCTCGCGTACATGCGGCCGAGTAGCAAGGCGGCGCGAATGTCGCCACGCTCCGCCATGGCACGCAACTCGGCCGGGGGCCGTCGTCCCGGTTGCCTGACGCGACTGCCGCGGCAGGTCCACCAGCCCCGTGGTAGCCGCGCGCGCAAGACCTTCGCCGTGCGTGGTTGCCTGTGCTCGTCTCCGAGATTCGTTAACGCAGACTGCTCTTCTAACTGCCAGCGATAAGGGGCGGCTTGGGCACGGCCTCGATCAGCGACGACTGCGTAGATTCGATCTCGAGTCAAACCTGTCGGTTTGCTCGCCGCATGAACGCTATCCGGTACGCCGCCTGAAACCGTCCTGATTCGCCACCTGGCGAGGTCCAGGTGAGTCCCCGTACTTCTCTGCAGGAGGCCCGCTCCACTGCCGTACCATTTGGTTACCTTCTTGGAATGTTATAACCGCGTCGAATAAAGTCTTGATCCATAGGATCTTCAGCCACGCCCGCATCCTCTGCAGATTGCACGCGTGCGCCAAAGAGCGCGACCCACTCTACTTCTCTGGCTCGATTATCCATATAGTAACCCCACGCTGCATTGCCGACTTTGTCATTGTGCACATAAAGCCCGTCGCCAGCATTCCACAGGGTTCGGTGTCCGAATGTGTCTGAAAGCCAAGTCTTGGCATCCAGATCGTGTCCCTCAGCCGAGTTCTGTTTGATCCACCACAGGGTCGCCGCTCCGGACACGGGCCACAAGGCGGCAGCCGGTCTCGCCAGTTTAGGCACGACGTCTAGCACGCGCAGGTAGGCTGGAAACGGCGCGTGTTTAGCCCATTGGACCGCGACCTGATTCAGTGTTTCGGGATCCTCATGGAGATGATATGGCGAATCACCGGGTGTCAGCGCATCGTCCAACCGCAGATTTTTGTCACCGGAAACGAGGAAATGACGATCTTTTTCACTAGTCTCTACCCGTCGGATTTCCCGCCCGTAAACATCGTAGTAGATCTCGTAGAATTGCCTCGGACAAGGCTGGACCGGCTTCTTGACCGGTTTTTTCCCGAATGCCGCGTGCACCTGCCTGTAGGCTCCAACCGCCAGCGTCAATGAAGTATCTTCAGCACGCCTGCGAGCCGTGGTGGCGGCATCGACAATCGTGCGTGAGACATTCTTCGTTGCCGTGCCGACTCCTGCGACGGCGCTCTTTGTGGCTGCCTCGCCATCGTGTACGGCGTTTGTGACGATCCGGGCGACGAACGTCTCCGCCGCGTGTAAGCTGGCGGCAACGGCTGCCGCCGCCTTGCGGCCCGTGTCCGAAGCGGCGTTCCAAGCTGTGCGGAGAGCCGATCCAAATCCCACGTCAGTTTGCCTCCTCCAACGCGGCAAAAAGAACTTTCGTCCACTCCTCAAGCCTAGCGGCGCGGACTTCCGGAACGTCGAGCGAATGAAGAATCTGCACCGCTGCCGGAAAGTCAATGTCGAATGATTTACCCAGTAGCCACGCGGTGACCACGTATGAAGCCACATCCTCCTCTGCAACAAACCCATAGTTTATGGAGCGCCCGATCTGCTCGCGGACACTGCCGGTGAGTTCGGCGTGTGGGAGTTCCTGCGCGTCCGGAAAGAGCTCGGAGAGAAACGCGGCCAAGCGCACTGCGAAGTCGTCTCCTTCGAGCGATCTCAGATGCTCTGTGCGAATCTGGAACATGGTTTCGTTGCTCGGTCGCTGATTCCCGGTGCTCGGCTCGTTCCGTCACCGGCGCCGTCGAATGCTGATCCTGGGGCGCTCGTCGCCCGCCCGGGCGTTACCGGCCTCGCGCGACAACTGCTGGAAGTTCCCCGCACTCGCGTCAGTAATGACGAAGTCGTTGATGGGACCATAAAACCGCGTGATCTCGTCCCGCGTGCAACTGGCGAGAAACGCCGGTAGCACACGCGGATCATAGAACCGAAAGTACAAGGTTTCCCCACCCGGAGCGAGAACCCTGAGGAAGCCACGAAGGTGCCTGCGCAAGTCTACGAAGGAGATGTCGGCAACAATGAACATCCCCCAGGCTTCGTCGTCGAGGGCGTGTTTCGTGATCCACGCGAGCCCTGCTTGGTCGAGCAAGACCAGGTAGGGAGCGATAGCCCAGTAGAGTTCCTCGGGCTCTCCCCGGTAGAGCGACACGGCGTGGGCTTCCCCCATGCCATCGACGAACTGCGGAACCCAATCCGCGTCGCAGGCATCGAGCACCGCAAAGAGATGTCCCTGCTCCACCTTGGCTTCCAGGTCGGCCAGAGACACGGGCTCCGCTCGAATCAGCGACGCTTGGCGCATTCCTCACAGAAAGGCAGGCGGTTTCGCTTCGCCGCACGCAGGGCGAGGCCCTGAGGTGTCCCCGCCCCGCCGCCGCCGATGTCGCCCACCAGCACGGTGGGGCAGCCGGCCACGATCACCCCGCCGTGCGCGGTGGGGTCGCCGAGCCGCGCGAACGGCTTTCCCTCCACGAACACGCCCAGCGAGCCCATCACGATGCTGTCGGGTGGG
>DASRQW010000160.1 GCA_035696245.1 Longimicrobiaceae bacterium
ACTTCCCGATCAGCGGCGGTATCTGCAGCGCTCGCCTGCGATGGCGGTGGGGTTAACCGACCACGTGTGGAGTTGGGTGGAGTTTCTGACTCACTCTGCATACCACTGAAAAATGGAGTCACTACCTCCTGCCGACGAGATCCTCGAAACCGCACCGACCCCGCTTGACCCGTCCCCCCGCAGCACGCAGCGCGAGTCGCGAGCGCGCCGGAAGTGAGGAGGCATCTCGACCCCGACCCCATCCCAGCAGCGCCAATCACCATGCCTTCCCCCGCTTGCGGGAGGGCAGGCGAGTTTTACGAGCCGGGCGAGGGCCCCAAACGAAAGGCCCGCCTCAACCGAGACGGGCCTTCGCTACATCAACCTTCTCTACATCATCCCTCGTCCAAGCCGAAGCTTACGGCATCGCGTTGCTGTGGCCGCTGAGGCCGAAGGTGGCGACCCAGCCCTTGCGGTCCACGCCGTCGCTGCTGCCGTTGTTCAGCCGGCCCACGCCCACGGTCAGCGGCCCCAGGCCCAGCCCGGCGGTGAGCATGCTGCCCTTGTCCATGTCCGTCGCCGCGCCCACGCGCAGCGTCACCACGGGAATGCGCTGCTCTACGCCCACCGACAGGCTCTTCGCCCACAGGCCCTGAAGGCGCGAGTCGTCCAGCCGGTTGCGGTAGTCCGCCGCCACCTGCGTGCGCGGCAGCGCCTGCCAGGCGGCACCCAGCTTCACCACGCGCGAGAAGTCCGTGCCGTCGAACAGGTTGGCGGCGAGCGCCTGCTGGATCGCACTGGCGGTGGCAGCGTTGTAGTCCGTCTCGCTCTGGTCGTAGCGGTCGCTCACGTCCAGGAAGTCGCTGTGCTCGAAGTCGTTGCGGTTCAGCACCAGGCGGCGGCTGCGCAGATCCTTGTTCCACTTCATGCTGCTGGCCACGTTCGCCACCGCCGCGCTCAGGGTGAGCGTGGGGACGGGCTGGAACGCGGCGCCCACGTCCAGCCCGAAGCCGTGCCCGCCGGTGGCGCGCACGTTCTCGTACGTGACGTTCACGTCCTGCGGCACCGTGACCGTGGCCGGAGCGCAGACCGTGGTCACCGGCGTGGCCGAAGCCGTCGCGCAGTACGTGGGGTTGCTGAGCCGGGCCGACGAGACCGAGCGGCCGATGTAGTAGTGGCCGGTGGCGCCCCGCGACACCGGCCCGAAGCGGCGGCCGTGGCCCAGCGCGACGTCGATGTAGCTGGTGCGCTGGCCCGTCGTGTTGCCCACGGAGTAGTTGGTGCGGCCGGGCTGGTAGCCGTTCAGGAACAGGTCCACGATGTCGTGGCCGACGCTGTGGTTGCCCTGGAAGCCGTACGACACGCCCACCGCGGTGTGGCCCACGGAGATGGCGGCGATGGGGATGCGCAGGTCGGCCTGCACGTCGGTGCCGTTGGGGATGGCGGCCAGGAGCTCGGCGGCGCGGGCCGGGCTCACGTTGTCGTAGTTCCGCAGGTCGCGCAGGTCGTTCACGTCCAGCCCCAGGATGGTGGTGCCGGCGGCGATCTGCGGGAAGGCGACGGACCAGTACGGCGTGCCCGGCAGGCCCAGGTTGGCCGGGTTCTCGAAGAGGGCCTCCTGCCCGCGGGCGCCGGCCACGATGGTGCCGCCCATGCCCAGGGCGCGGGGCACCAGCGGGACCTGCGCGAAGGCGGGAGATGCGCCGAGGGCCGCGGCCATCACGGCTCCGGCGGTTGCGGCAAGGTGAAGTCTCATGCGTGTCTCGTATGCGTTCGGGGGCACCGTACCGCGCCGTGGCGAACGGCGGCGCGGCGGGCCCGCGTGAAGGGCGCGGCATCGGGAACGAGCCGGCACGGCCGCGGAGGAAACACCCGCGTGCCGCAGCGGACGAAAGATAGGGCAAGGGGCGCGGGGCCTCAACCGCTCGTTCGGCCCATGCGGTGCCGGTGTTCCGGCGGGGCTTTCTCGCCCCGCCGCATTGGGGTATTTTACCCTGCTATTTCCGGCACTGAAGCTTCACCGTTCCGCGAGACCCTCGCTTTGCGCATAGAGCACATCCGCAACTTCTGCATCGTCGCCCACATCGACCACGGCAAGTCCACGCTGGCCGACCGGCTGCTCGAGTCCACGCGCACGCTCCAGCAGCGGGAGATGAAGCAGCAGGTGCTCGACAGCATGGACATCGAGCGCGAGCGGGGCATCACCATCAAGCTGAACGCCGTGCGCATGGGCTACACGGCGAAGGACGGGTGCGTCTACCAGCTCAACCTGATCGACACGCCCGGGCACGTGGACTTCACGTACGAGGTGTCGCGCTCGCTGGCCGCGTGCGAGGGGGCGATCCTGGTGGTGGACGCCAGCCAGGGCGTCCAGGCGCAGACGCTCTCCAACCTCTTCCTGGCGATGGACGCGGGGCTGGAGATCATCCCCGTGCTGAACAAGATCGACCTTCCCGGCGCCGAGCCCGAGAGGCGCCGCGACGAGCTGGTCGACCTCCTGGGCGTCGATCCGGAGGACGTGATCTTCGCGTCGGCCAAGGCGGGGATCGGGATCGACCGGATCCTGGAGGCCGTGGTCGCGAAGGTCCCGGCGCCGGAGGGCGACCCGGACGCCGCGCCGCGGGCGCTGATCTTCGACTCGTACTACGACAAGTACCTGGGCGCGGTGCCCAGCATCCGCGTGGTGGACGGGGTGTTCCGGAAGGGCACGCGCATCGGCTTCGGGGCCAACGAGAACGTCTATCCCGTGGACGAGGTGGGGTACCTCCAGCTCGGCCGCTTCCCCACGCAGGAGCTGCGGTGCGGCGAGGTGGGCTACATCATCGCCGGCATCCGGCGCGTGGCCGACACCCGCAGCGGCGACACCATCTACGACGCCGACAACCGGGCGGGCGAGCTGATCCCCGGCTTCCAGGAGGTGAAGCCGATGGTGTTCGCGGGCATCTACCCGACCGACACCGACCAGTACGAGGAGCTGCGCGACGCGCTGGCCAAGCTGCAGCTCAACGACGCCTCGCTCAGCTACGAGCCCGAGACGTCGCTGGCGCTGGGCTTCGGCTTCCGCTGTGGCTTCCTGGGCCTGCTGCACATGGAGATCATCCAGGAGCGCCTGGAGCGCGAGTTCGACCTGGACCTCATCACCACCGTGCCCAACGTGAAGTACCACGTGGTGATGACAGACGACTCGGCGATGTGGGTGGAGAGCCCCAGCGCCCTCCCGGACCCGACCAAGATCGACCGCATCGAGGAGCCGTACGTGAGCGCCCGCATCATGGTGCCGGCGGACTACATCGGCGGCGTCCAGAAGCTGTGCCACGAGCGGCGCGCGGACTTCAAGGGCATGAGCTACCCGGACCCGCAGCGCGTGGAGCTGAGCTACGACCTGCCGCTGGCGGAGATCGTGCTCGACTTCTACGACCGCCTCAAGTCCGCCACGCGCGGCTACGCCAGCTTCGACTACGACTTCGCGGACTACCGCGCCAACCCGCTGATCAAGCTGGACATGCTGATCAACGGCGACCCCATCGACGCCTTCAGCGTGATCCTGCACCGCGACAAGGCGTACGAGTACGGCCGCACCATCGCCGAGAAGCTGCGCGAGCTGATCCCCCGGCAGATGTTCGACGTGGCGATCCAGGCGGCCATCGGCAACAAGATCGTGGCGCGCGAGAGCATCAAGGCCATGCGCAAGAACGTGACGGCGAAGTGCTACGGCGGCGACATCACCCGCAAGCGCAAGCTCCTGGAGAAGCAGAAGGAAGGCAAGAAGCGGATGAAGCAGGTGGGCACCGTGGAGATCCCGCAGGAGGCCTTCCTGGCCGTCCTGAAAGTGGGCGACTAGCCGCAGGTGCGCATCTCCGTCGTTCTCAGCACCTACCGGCAGCCGCGCCTGCTGGAGCTGGCGCTTTGGGGCTACGCCGCGCAGACGCGCCGCGGCTTCCAGCTGGTGCTGGCCGACGACGGATCGGGCCCGGAGACGCGCGCCGTGGTGGAGCGCATGCGGCGCATCTCCTGCCTGGACCTCGTCCACGTCTGGCACCCGGACCGGGGCTTCCGCAAGACCGAGATCCTGAACCGCGCCATCGCCGCGGCTTCGGGCGACTACCTCGTGTTCAGCGACGGCGACACCATCCCGCGGCGCGACTTCGTGCAGGTGCACGCGCGGCTGGCCGAGCCGCGGCGCTTCCTCTCCGGCGGCTACCTGCACCTGCCGCGGGCGCTCAGCGAGCGGCTTACGGCCGACGACGTACGCGCGGGCCGGGCGACGAGCCCGCGGTGGCTGCGCGCGAACGGCTGGCGCCCGGGGCACCGGCGGCTGCGTCTGGTGGGCTCCACGCGCGTTGCGGCGGCGCTGGACCACCTCACCACCACGCCGCTGCGCTGGCACGGGATGAACGCGTCCACCTGGAAGCGCCACCTGCTGGAGGTGAACGGGTTCGACCTGGAGATGGGCTACGGCGGCGAGGACGCGGCGCTGGGCGAGCGCCTGGTGAACCTGGGCATCCGCCCCAAGCGCATCCGCTTCCGCGCACCGGCCGTGCACCTCTGGCACCCGCGCCCGTACTTCGACGAGGAGCGCATAGCCAGGAACAACGCAATCCGCGAACGCATCCGCAGCACGGGCGAGACGCGCACGCCGGCCGGGCTGATGGAGCTGTACTCCGAACTGTCCGGCGACGACGACCCGGCATCTCTCCGCACCGGCGTCTCCGCCTGGCTCCATCCGCTCGATCAGACGGGCGCCGCGGAAGCTTCCGCCATCGCCTGAGCTTGGGGATCGGCGAAGGAGCTCGGCCGTCGTCCGATGATGTGCATCCGCCGGGGCGGGTGAGAACCGCATCGTGATCGGCCGATGTACGGCGGGGATTTGGGTGGATGCGAGGAAGGACGGAGATGCGCGGCATCTCACATCTGACGAACCGCCGTCGTTCATCTTCCGAACCGCGAGCCCTCTGCCGCTGCGGTGGATGCGGCGCGGAGCGAGGCAGGGGCGCGGACGGGACGCGCGGCACGGAACGCCGGCACTGACGAATGCACATCTCGGTCATCCTCACCACGTACGACCAGCCCGCCTTCCTGGAGAAGGTGCTGTGGGGCTGGGCGTTGCAGACGCGGCGCGACTTCCAGCTCGTGATCGCCGACGACGGCTCCGGGCCGGAGACGCTGGACGTGATCCGCCGCGTGTGCGCGGAGTCCGGGCTGACGGCGCTGCACGTGTGGCACGAGGACCGCGGCTTCCGGAAGACGGAGATCCTGAACCGCGCCATCGCCGCGTGTGACGGCGACTACCTGCTGTTCACGGACGGCGACACCATCCCCCGCCGCGACCTGGTGGACGTGCATTACCGGCTGGCCGAGCCGGGGCGCTACCTGGCCGGCGGCTACATCAAGATGCCGCGCGAGGTGAGCGAGGCCATCACGGTGGACGAGGTCCGCTCCGGCCGTTTCACCGATCTCGCCTGGCTGCGCGCGCGCGGGTGGAAGCCCGGGCACCGCGCATTCCGCCTCACGCGCTCGCCCCGCCTGGCGCGCCTGTACGACGCGCTCACGCCCACGAAGACGATCTTCGCCGGCAACAACTCGTCCGTCTGGCGCGACGCGGTGGTTGCGGCCAACGGCTTCGAGGGCGAGATGGGCTACGGCGGGCTGGACCGCGCGCTGGGCTACCGGCTGGTGAACCTGGGCCTCCGCGGCAAGCAGATCCGGCACCGCGCCATCGCCATCCACCTGCATCACGAGCGCCCGTACCGCACGCCCGAGGGCATGCGGCGCAACCGCGAGATCCTGGACGCCATACGCCGCGGCGGCGAGACCCGCGCGCGGCTGGGCCTGGCCGAGCTGCAACCCGACCCGTCGCTGCGCGTTCGCGGCGAACCCCTCCCGCAGGAGACCGCATGACCGCTGGCACGGCCGACAAGCGCTGGATCGTGGGTGTGGACCTGGGCGGGACCAACATCGTCGTAGGCCTGCTCCCCATTGAGGGCGGCGAGGTGCTGGGGCTGCGCACGCTGCCCACCGACTCGGTGCGCGGCGCCAAGTTCGTGGTGGACCGCATGGTGAGCCTCATCGAGGAGTCCATCGCCGAGGTCACGGCGGCGCACGGCGCCACGCGCGAGGCCGTGGCGGGGGTGGGCATCGGCTCGCCGGGGCCTCTGGACCGGAAGACGGGCACGGTCATCAACACGCCCAACCTGGGCTGGCGAAACTTCCCGCTGCGCGACCTGATCTCCAACGCCGTGCATCTCCCGGCCACGCTGGACAACGACGCCAACTGCGCCACGTACGGCGAGTGGTGGCTGGGCGCCGGCCGCAGCGTGCAGACGCTGGTGGGCCTCACGCTGGGCACCGGAATCGGCGGCGGGATCGTGCTGAACGGCGAGATCTTCCACGGCTGCAGCGACATCGCCGGCGAGATCGGCCACATGACCATCGAGGCCAACGGACGCCGCTGCAAGTGCGGCAATTACGGCTGCCTGGAGCAGTACGCGAGCGGCCCCGCCATCGCCACGCGCGCCGTGGAGGGCATCGAGGTGGGCGTGGAGACCATCCTGAACGAGATGGTGCACGGGAAGCTGGAGGACATCACGGCGGCGACGGTCTACGAGGCCGCCGTGCGCGGCGACGCGTTCGCGGAAGAGGTGATGAAGGATACGGCGCGGTTCCTGGGGGCGGGCGTGGCGAACATCATCAACATCCTCAACCCGGAGATGGTGGTGATCTCGGGCGGCGTGACCAAGGCGGGCGAGCGCCTCTTCGCGCCCCTCCAGGCCGAGGTCCGGCGCCGCGCCTTCCGCGCCGCGCAGGAGTGCTGCCAGATCGTGCCCGCGCTGCTCCCCGGCACCGCCGGCGTGGTCGGCGCCGCCGCGGTGTTCAAGAAGGAGAAGTTCGGCGCCGTCTGACGCTGGCAGAACGCGCATTCGGTAGATGCGATGAACGCCCCGCCTCCGAGCTCGGAGTGCGGGGCGTTCGTGTGTGTAGACGTATTCCGCAGAATCGACGCGGTGGCGCGGCAGCACTCGTTTCGCGCAGCCCATTCCCTACCTGCGAACCGAAGAGAACCGGGAACGTGTCCCGAACGGAGTGGCGAACCACCGAGGCAGGTGGATACGTTGAGGCGCTCTCATCCCGCGTCCAACCACTCACTGCCCAGGAGTTGCCGTCATGCGCGTCCGTACAGCCCTCGTCCTCGCCGGTGCGGTGCTGTCCGCCGCCTGCGGACAGCCTTCTCCGACTGAACCGCTCGAGGCCCACCACGCGCGCCGTGATGGGCTGCCAGCGATCGGGTCGGGAAACGTGGTGCAGCCGCCGCTCGCCGACGGACCCGCGATCGGCTCTGGCAACTGAACCATGCGCGTCAAACGCGGAGCGAACGAATCTGGGGCTCAGTGCGGGCGCAAGGCTGCGACCAGCGTTTCCGCGAGCTCGTCCTCCGCCCGCCCGGCGACGCCGGACGAGCTCACCGACACGCTCGCGCGTGCTTCGTTGCGGATGGCCTGAAGGAGTGCGGCGGCCGCGCGCTGCACAGCGCATTCGTGTCGTTCCGTCGCTATGGCCAACGCACGCTCTGCCGCAGCGGCGGCTTGCCGCCACCGCCGGAGCATCATCGCACCGTGGGCGAGCTCGACGAAAGCGGCGGCGTGCCCTTGCCGGTTCCCCGTGAGCGTCAGCATCTCCCACACTTCGCCCCACGCTTTGTCGAAAACGTCTCGAGCCCCGGAACCTCCGGCCGAGCGGCAGATGTTCGCCAGGACGAACAGACGGGGCATCGGCTCCCAGACGTAGCGTAGCAGCTCCTGGAAGATGGGGAGGACGCGCGAGAAGGCGCCCTCATAGATCATCCAGAACAGCGCAAGATCGTTCGCGAGCGCCGGCAGCTTCGGGTGGTGCCGGCCGCGAACCGTGTACGCCTGCCTGCCGTAAGCGGTGCCCGCGTGGGGATCGCCGGACTCGTAGCTCACGATGGAAAGATCGTGCAATGCGTCGCCCCTGAGCTCCGGCAGCCCGTGCTCGCGCGCGGCGCGCAAGGTCTTACTGTGGAAGTGCTTGGCCGCAGGGTAGTCGCCCTTTTGCCGGTACAGGTTCCCAAGACCGGAGAGGGCGCGTGTGTACGTCGTCCAATCGCTTGCGCTCCGCCCCAGCACGATGGCTCGGCGAAACCAACTCTCTGCGCGGGCATGCTGCGCGTTCATGCGCGAAAGGCGCCCCGTGCGATAGGCATTCTCGGCGGCCGTAGGTGAGGCGACCGCGGCGGCCTGCGCGAAGTGAATCGCGGTGCGGATGCTTCCGTTGGATTCTGCCCATTCCGAAATCTGGGTGCAGAGTTGGCTGACGGTTTCCGCATCCGCGTGCTCGTCGCGCAGCTTCCGGTGCAGCACGTGGAGTGGCAACTCGACCCCGCGCGGCGATCGAGCTTCCGGAGGAGGGTCGGAGAAGAGCGCGGAACGCATGCTGGGCTGGACGGCTGCCCACAGCAGAACGTCTTCCACCGTCCTCCAGAGAAGGAATCCGCCGGCTGCGGCGTATTCCTCAAATATCACCGTGGAGGCGAGGATTGGCTCATCTTCGGCCCGCAGCAATGCCGGAGGCGCAAGTGGCGGTCTGTGGCGGTCGCGCTTCGCCGAGGGTTCCATCGCAGTTTCTGGGAGAGGTTCCTCACTCCGGCCGATAACGAGCGATAGTAGGCGCGATTCGGATTCCGAGCAAGCGGTGGCGTGAAATGGGTCAGCTTCCCTGACGCCGCCGGGGATCTGTCACGAATTGAGCGCGGGAATGCTCTCCTCGGATCGACCGTCATTGCTGCGAGGAGTGCTGGCTCCATCTTGGCAGTGCACCAAGGCACTGGCGTACTTTGTCTTTGAACCGCGAAGGAACTGCAACCCGCTATGTCGCCGTGCATTCGGCATCCAGCAGCGCCGGCATCTCCGCTGGTGCACCCGCTCATGGCAGGACTAGAGCGGTTTTCACATCAGTCCAGAGCACAAACTTCTCCGGAATGCATGAAACCAGCCCTATCGTCCCTCTGGACTGATAGGCAAACCGCTCTAGATTCTTCGGTTCTCGGTGACGACGAACGGGCATGGGAGGACGATGCGGCGGCTGGGCGTGTTGGGGCCACTGGTGTGGGACACCATCTGGACGGAAGAAGACCTGCGGCGCGGGACGCCGTTCACCTCGTGGGGCGGGATGGCGTACTCGCTCGCGTCCGCAGCGGCGGCGCGTCCGGACGGCTGGGAGGTGGTGCCGCTACTGAAGGTGGGCGACGACCTGGAGGCGGAGGCGCGCAAGTTCCTGGCGTCGCTGCCGGGCTTCTCGGTGGGCCCGTCGGTCTTCGCCGTACCGGTGCCCAACAACCGAGTGGAGCTGCGCTACCTGGACAATGCCCGCCGCGGCGAGCGCCAGACGGGCGGAGTGCCGGGCTGGGAGTGGAGCGAGCTGGAGCCGCACCTGGCCGGGCTGGACGCGCTGTACGTCAACTTCATCTCCGGCTTCGAGCTGTCGCTGGAGACGGCCAAGCGGCTGCGGGCGGAGTTCTCCGGCCCGCTTTACACCGACCTGCACTCGCTCTTCCTGGGGTGCCCCGGCGCCGGCACGCGCGCCCGCCGCCGCCTGCCGGACTGGGAGCGCTGGGTAGCCTGCTTCGACGGCGTGCAGGTGAACG
This sequence comes from Longimicrobiaceae bacterium, assembly GCA_035696245.1. Taxonomy (NCBI): domain Bacteria; kingdom Pseudomonadati; phylum Gemmatimonadota; class Longimicrobiia; order Longimicrobiales; family Longimicrobiaceae; species Longimicrobiaceae bacterium. The sequence goes on from DASRQW010000160.1 coordinate 9,638, forward strand.
AGGAAGAGGTCGCCACCCTCGCCGATTTGCCCGAGAGCTGGGCCGACGGCGCCGCGCGCCTCCTCCGCCAGGGCGCGCGCGTGGCGGCGGTTACGCTCGGCCCGGACGGCGCGGGCGTCGCCTCCGCGGCGGGGCTGCCGGAGGATCCGGCGGAGTGGCGGACGGGCTCCGCGAGGGCGGGCGGGGACGAGCCCATCGTCCGCATCTACCCGACGGACCCGGATGGGGCGGGCGACCCCACGGGGTGCGGCGACGTGTGGGGCGCCTCGTTCTTCTCGCGGCTGCTTGCGGGAGATGGGATCGACGCCGCGGCGACGTTCGCGCACCGGTTGGCCGCGCGGAAGCTGGGGCACCGCGGCGCGTCCGGCCTGTACGAGCACTTCGCGCACAGCTCCGGCGGCTGAGCCGTCCATCGACGGAGCAGGCGCGCCGAGGCAGCAGGTGGCGCGACGGCGGGCGCCGCGGCGCATCCGTTGCTTAGCCGGACGCTGGATGGACCCGCCGTTCATCTACCGAAGTCGCCCCATCAGCCTCCCTGACTCCAGGAAATCGCGGATGTTCTTGACGGTCGGACAGCTCGACATCCCGTCGGGAGAGATCTCGGGCGCGATCGTGCAGGGCGTGCTGGAGCGCAGCGGCCACCACGTGCGGCTCGTCTACGGTTCGTACCGCGAGCTGATGGACGGCTTCGTGGGCGGCAGCGTGGACGTGCTCACCGCCGTGTTCCTGCCCCACGCGCACGCGGGCTGGGAGCAGATCCGCGACCACGCGGTCGAGGTGGGCGCGCTGTACTCCGGCGCGCGCTACGTGTGGAGCGTGCCCGGCTACGTGCCGCCCGCGCTGGTGGAGAGCATCGCCGACCTGGCGCGGCCCAACGTGCAGGGCAGGCTGGCGCGCTCGGTGCTGGCCGTGCGGGGCACCGCCGGAGCGGCCCTCTCCGCCAGCGCGGTGCGCGAGTACGAGTTGGCCGGGCTGGGCTACACGGTGGCCGACGAGACGTTCTCGCATTGGATCCGCCGCTGCCGCACGGCCGCGGCGGCAGGGGAGTGGTTCGTGATCGCGCTGCCGCACCCGCACTTCCTGCACGACGAGTGCGGGCTGCGCGTGCTGGCAGACCCGCTGGGCGTGATGGGCGGCGAGATCCGCAGCGCCATCGTGGCGCGGCGGGAGGTGGCGGAGGCGATGCCCAAGTCCGCGCGCGACACGCTGTCCCGCATCCGCATGGACCCGGACACGCTGGTGGACCTGGAGACGCGGATGCACGAGACGCAGGGCACGCCCCGCGCGACCGTGCGCGCCTGGCTGGACGCGCGCCCGGAACTGCTGGCGGAGTGGCGCGGCGCCGCCCGCGACTGACTCATCTTCCAAGACCCGCACCAGCGGGTTTCCGCGTTTTCTGGAGATGCAGGATCGCCTCGCCGCACGCTCTTGGTAACGGCCCGACCTGCGCGTCGGCCCATGGTTGGGCATGCGCTGGAGGACGGGCCGCGCGACGAGGATCGGTGCGGCGGAAGGGCGGGGCACACGCAGCTGCCGCCTGCCGGTGGATGTGTTGCCTCCGCCTTCCATGTCTCGGATTTATCTCAGATGAGTTTGGGATGGTCTTGCAAGGCATGATGTTGTGTTATATGGATGAGAGGATTTCTCTGATCCATCGCCTCGTTCCGAACGCTTGAAGGGCTTTCTTTCGTGCTGCGGCGATTGCTCGCTCGACGTCCGATTGCCCCTCCAGCATTCGCCCTTCGGAGGGCCGCGGCGCCCTTCCGAGCCCGGTCGCGGCGTGTTAGGTTGCCCGGCGCGACCCACCCCTGCTCCCGAGAGAATGACGCGAGTCCTGGCAGTCCCGCCCACCCTCGACGACGCCGCGTTCGACGTGCTGGTGGAGCAGTCCGCGGACGCCGGCGACGAGCGCATCTTGTTCGACGCGCGGCACGTGCGCTGGGCCGACCCGTACGGCATGGTGGGCCTGCTCGCGCTGGGCCGCCACCTGCAGCGAGACGGCGTGAAGCCGCTCATGCAGCTGCCGCTGGACCCCAAGGTCGCCAGCTACGTGCAGCGGATGGGCTTCGTGCGCGCGGCCGAGGAGACGTTCGAGGTCCACAACCCGCCGCGCACCCGCTCCACCGCCGAGGCCAGCAACGTCCTGCTGCCCATCACCGCCATCGCCTCGCACGACGACGTGCACGGGGTGGTCGAAGAGATGAACGAGGGCCGCATCAGCCAGATCCTGGCGGACCAGCTGGGCTACTCGCGCTCGGACGCCATCGGGTTCAGCATGCTGCTCAGCGAGGTGTCGCAGAACATCATCGAGCATGCCGACGCGCCGGGCTGGGTGGGCATCCAGACGTACAACTGGGCGAAGCGCCTGGGCCGCCGCGTGGCCGTGATCGCGGTGATGGACCTCGGCATCGGCTTCAAGGGCTCGCTGGCACGCGAGCACGCGGCGCGCTTCGGCGACCGCTGGAGCGACGCGACGGCGCTGGAGGCGGCCTTCATCCACGGGGTGACGCGCTTCCGCGACCCGGGGCGCGGCCAGGGCCTCAAGCAGATCCGCAAGAAGGTGGGGCGATGGGGCGGCAAGATCGCGATCCGCAGCGGCACGGCGCGCATCGCCGACGTGCCGGAGTGGGACGATGCGCCGCCCATGGCGCAGGACCTGTCGCCCTTTCCCGGCGCGCAGATCCTGATCGTCCTCCCCGCCAAGCAGCCGGCTCCGTAGCGCATCTGTCGAGCACGATGGGCGTCGCTCGTCAGTCGGCGCGTGATCCAGCAGGGACGGTGGATGATCGGCCGACGGAGCGCGAGACGGTAGATGATGAGCGGATGAGCCGTCGATCGACTGCTGCACATCGGCCGATGAAGCCGGCGAATCGAACGGCCGCGCATCTGCGGAGATGAGACGGGAGGCGGAGGTTGCCGGCCGCGCATCTCCCGAAATACGAACGACGTAGCCGCCTCACGCGAGGCATTCACCTTTCCGAGACGAGGACTTCAGATGAAGACCGTGACCTTCGAGACCAACAAGGGCAGCTTCACGGCCGAGCTCTTCCCCGACGAAGCGCCCGTCACCGTGGAGAACTTCGAGAAGCTGGTGAAGTCCGGCTTCTACGACGGCATCATCTTCCACCGCGTGATCCCGGATTTCGTGGTGCAGGGCGGCGACCCGATCACCAAGGAGAAGGGCATCAACGACCCGCGCGTGGGCACGGGCGGGCCGGGCTGGAAGATCAAGTGCGAGACGCAGGGCAACCCGCACCGCCACGAGGAGGGCTCGCTCAGCATGGCCCACGCGGGCAAGGACACGGGCGGCAGCCAGTTCTTCATCGTGCTGAACGAGGGCAACACGCGCCACCTGAACGGCGTGCACACCGTGTTCGGCAAGGTCACGCAGGGCATCGAGGTGGTGCGGACGCTGGCCAAGGGCGACAAGATGGAGCGCCTGACCATCAGCGACGACGCGAGCTGAGATCCGCGCCGCCATG